>JBCDID010000007.1:0-21226 GCA_038749355.1 Pseudomonadota bacterium
GATCGATCAGCAATGCGCTGCCAAAACCCTGCGCGCCCAGTTGATCCGCGTAGGCCCCGCGCAGCGCCGCAACCACTTGCGTGGCGCCATCAGTCACCGTGTCCGTCAGGTCCACTGCCACATCCAGCGTTCCCGGATCAGCCTGATCAGTGACAATCACGCCCTCGTAGATCCCGTTCAGCCCACCCCAGATCAGGTCCATCTGGGCCCAGGCGTTCAGCACGTCCGGGTGCCGCTCGGCGTTTAGGTCGAGCTGCGGGTTCCCGTTGCGCAGGCCCGCGTGATACCAGCCGAAGATGTTCCACATGGTGTAGAGATCGCGCCGCGTCACCTCGTCCGCGACGCCCGAGACCTTCATGCAAAGCTTGGCTGCCATGCCCTCCGCCAGCATCCGCTGACGCCCGGCAATCACGATACGGTCGCCCACTGCGCGCTTGACCAGCGATGCCAGACGATCCGCCTTGGTGTCCTCCGCGGCCGCCTGCACGGGCGCCATCCCGGCCAGCGCGAGCAACATCATGGAAATGAAAACAAGTGTATTCTTCATGGATCGCCCGCTGGCAATTACAAACAAACAGGCGTCGGCCTCCTGCCGCGCGCGGCGCGTGCCTACCAGCATGGCGGGCCGCATGCAATGGCGGCGTCGCAGGGCTTGGCAGTGCCCCTTGGCAGAGCCCGCCGCAACCGCTAGAGGGGGGCGAAATTCGCCGCCCCGAGGAGCACATCCCATGACCACTCCCTTCCGTCTCGGCATCGCCGGGCTTGGCACCGTCGGCATCGGCGTCGTGAAGATGGTGCAGGCCCATGGCGAGATGCTGACGGCGAAGGCCGGGCGGCCAGTCGCCATCACTGCCGTCTCCGCGCGGAGCCGGAAGGACCGGGGTGCGGATCTGTCGGGCTATGCGTGGGAGGAGGATGCGGTCGCACTGGCGAGCCGGGATGACGTGGACTGCGTGGTCGAAGTGATCGGCGGCTCCGAGGGGCCCGCGCGCGTTCTGGTCGAGACCGCACTCGCCAATGGCAAACACGTCGTCACCGCCAACAAGGCTCTGATTGCCGAGCATGGGCAGGCGCTGGCCGAGACCGCCGAAGCCAAGGGGGTCGCGCTCCGCACCGAAGCAGGCGTCGCCGGCGGTATCCCGATCCTGAAAGCGCTCGGCGAGGGACTCGCGGGCAATCGCGTCGACCGCGTCTTCGGCGTCCTCAACGGCACCTGCAACTACATCCTCACGCAGATGGAGGAGACCGGCGCAGACTACTCGGACGTGCTCGCAGACGCTCAACGGCTTGGCTACGCCGAGGCCGACCCCACCTTCGATGTCGGCGGCATAGACGCGGCGCATAAGCTGGCGATCCTCGCCTCCATGGCCTTCGGCACCAAGATCGACTTCGCGGGCGTGGTCTGCGAGGGCATCGACCGGGTGACTTTGGAAGACATCCGCACGGCCCGCGATTTGGGTTTCTCCATCAAGCTGCTGGGGCTCGCGAAGCTGCACCCGGAAGGGCTGGAACAGCGCGTGCGCCCCTGCATGGTCCGGGGCGACACGGTGATCGGTGCCCTGCCGGGTGTCGTGAATGCCGTGGTGGCGGAGGGCGATTTCGTCGGGCAGGTCTCGCTAACGGGTCCCGGTGCGGGTGAAGGTGCCACCGCCTCGGCGGTCATGGGCGACGTGCTAGATGCGGCCCGTGGAACAGCGACGCCTATCTTCGGGCGGCCCGCCGCGATGCTAAAGGAAGCACCGCGGCTCTCGCACGGAGACGAACACGCGCCGTACTATCTGCGCTTCATGCTGCAGGACCGGCCCGGCGCGCTGGCCTCGCTGGCGGATGCGTTGGGGCAGGAGGGCGTCTCGATACACCGCATGCGCCAGTACGGCCAGGGCGATGACGCCGTGCCCGTGGTGATCGTGACGCATGATGCGAAGCGCGACGGGATTGACCGGGCGCTGGCCGCAATCGCCGCGCTGGACGTGTCGAATGCCGATCCCGTGGCGATCAGGATCGAGGAAGTCTGACCCTTCTCCCCTTGCTAACACCCGTTGCGCGGGCGAGAACGGCGCAAATCATGAGAGGGACGGACATGCGGCTTAAGGGCAAGAAGATCTTCATCACCGCGGCAGGCGCGGGTATCGGGCGCGCAAGTGCCGAGGCGTGTATTCGTGAGGGCGCCGAGGTCGTCGCGACCGACCTGAACGCAGGGCTGATGGAGGGACTGGACTGCCAGACCCAGGTCCTCGACTGCCTGAACGCCGAGCAGATCGCCGAGCAGGTTCCCGCAGCCAACGCCGACGTCCTTTTCAACTGCGCGGGCTTTGTCCACGCGGGAACGGTCATGGACGTCACCGACGAGGATTTCGACTTCGCCTTCAACCTCAATGTTCGGGCCATGATGCGCACCATCAAGGCGGCGCTGCCGGGGATGCTGGCGAAGGGCAATGGCTCGATCATCAACATGGCCTCGGGCGCGAGCTCGATCATGGGGGCCCCGAACCGCACGCTCTATGGCGCGTCCAAGGCGGCGGTGATTGGCCTTACCAAGGCAGTGGCGAAGGACTATGTGGGCCAGGGGATCCGGGCCAACACGATCTGCCCGGGCACCGTGGACACGCCCTCGCTGCATGACCGTCTGCGCGCGACCGGAGACTATGAGAAAGCCCGCGCGGATTTCATCGCGCGCCAGAGCATGGGACGCCTCGCGACCGCCGAGGAAATCGCGGCACTGGTGGTTTATCTGGCCTCGGACGAGAGCAGCTTCATCACCGCACAGGACTTCGTGATCGACGGCGGCTGGACCTCGTAACCGGCAGGCGGGGCGGGTCCTCTAGCAGAGACTGGGGCGGAGGGCATGGCCAAGCTCTACTTCCACTACTCGACGATGAATGCCGGCAAGTCCACGGCCCTGCTGCAGGCGTCCTACAATTACAACGAGCGGGGCATGCAGACCTATCTGCTGACCGCAGCCTTTGACGGGCGCGCCGGGGCGGGTCAGATCGCCAGCCGGATCGGGATCGCGGCTGAGGCGGACATCTATACCGATCAGGACGACCTGTTCGAGATGATCGCGGCACGCCTCGCGCGGGGTCCCGCGGCCTGTGTCTTACTGGACGAGGCGCAATGGCTCACCCGCGATCAGGTCTGGCAACTGGCCCGCGCCGTGGACGACCTTGGCGTGCCGGTGATGTGCTACGGGCTCAGGGTCGATTTCCGGGGCGAGCTCTTCCCGGGTTCGGCCACGCTGCTGGCGCTCGCCGACGAGATGCGCGAGGTTCGCACCATCTGCCATTGCGGGAAGAAGGCCACCATGGTGATCCGGATCGAGAAGGAGGGGCGCGCGCTGACCGAAGGCGCGCAGGTCGAGGTCGGCGGCAACGACCGCTATGTGAGCCTCTGCCGCCGACATTGGCGCGAGGCGGTGGGACAATGACGGGCGGCCCGCCAGCCGCAGACGTCGATCTCGTCATCTTCGACTGTGACGGGGTTCTGATCGACAGCGAGGTTATCGCCTGCGGCGCGGATGCGGAGTTGCTGACAGAGATCGGTTATCCAATCACCATGGAGCAGGTCTCGGCCCGGTTCGCCGGTGTGCCCTACCCAGCGATCTATGCCGAGATCGAGCAGGAGACGGGCCGCCCAATGCCATCGGATTTCGCGGGGCGGGTCAAGGCGCGGATCCTGGAGAAGTACCGGACCGAACTGCTGGCCATCGATGGCGTGGCCGATTTGCTGGCTCGATTGCGGATCCCGCGTTGTGTTGCGTCCAGTTCCGAGCCCGCAAAGCTGGCGCTCGGGTTGATCGAGACGGGGCTCTACGAGGCACTCTACCCGCACATCTTCTCCGCGACGCTGGTGCCACGCGGCAAGCCGCACCCGGATATCTTCCTCTATGCGGCCGAGCAGATGGGCGTGCCCCCTGCGCGTTGTCTCGTGGTGGAAGACAGTGTGGCCGGAGCGACGGCGGCCCGGGCGGCGGGGATGCGGTGTCTCGGCTTTGCGGGAGGGGCGCACTGCGCGCCCGGGCACGACCTGCGGCTGCGGGAGGCAGGCGTTCTTGACGTGCTGCAACAGATGCGTGATCTGACGGATTGGGTGGCCTGATCTCCCCGACGCGATCTCGACAACGCCTTCGCGACACGTCATGAGTGCTGCAAGCATTTTGGGAGGACAGTCATGAAACTGATGCGCATGGGCCCGAAGGGGGCCGAGAAACCGGCGATGATGGATGAGGATGGCAAGATCCGGGATCTGTCTGCGCATGTCTCGGATATTGACGGCTCGGTTCTTGGTTCGGATGGTCTGGCGAAGCTCGGCGGGATTGATCCCGCCTCACTGCCCGAGGTTGCCGCGGGCACCCGCATCGGCGCCTGTGTCGGCAATGTGCGTAACGTGATCTGCGTGGGTCTCAATTACACCGACCACGCGATCGAAACCGGCAACCCGATCCCTACCGAGCCTGTACTGTTTTCCAAGGCCGTCACGGCACTGACCGGGCCGAACGACGATGTGGAGAAGCCGCGCGGCTCGACCATGCTGGATTGGGAGATCGAGCTGGCGATCGTGATCGGCAAGCGCGCCAAATACGTCTCCGAGGCCGATGCCATGGGCTATGTGGCCGGGTTCGCCTGCTTCAATGACGTCTCGGAGCGGGAGTTTCAGACCAAGCGTCCCGGCGGGCAGTGGCTGAAAGGCAAGAGCCACGAGACATTCGGGCCTCTGGGGCCTTGGCTTGCCACCAAAGACGAGATCGCGGACCCGAACAATATCGGCATGGAGCTGAAGGTGAACGGGCAGACCATGCAGAAGGGCTCGACCCAGACGTTCATCTTCCAGGTTCAGACCGTGGTGAGCCACATCTCGCAGTACCTGACACTGAAGCCGGGTGACGTTATCCCGACGGGAACGCCTCCTGGGGTCGGCGCCGGAATGAACCCTCAAGTGTTCCTGAATGCGGGCGACGTGATGGAGTTGTCGATGGATGGGCTTGGGAGCCAGCGTCAGACGGTGGTGTCTGCCTGATCGAGTGATACTGAGCGCCCTGCGGGCGCCAGCCAAAGCATTGCCCACCCACCCGCCCTTGGGGCGGGTGGGTGGGCCACTGGAAAAGCCCGCGCGTCAGCGCGGCCCGTTCACTGCCGACCTTTCAGACAGCGCGAGGAGTGCTGACATGAGGCTCAGGGCAGCCGCCGTCCAGATCGCCGCTTCATAGCTGCCAGTGCGATCAAACATCAGCCCCGCCAACCACGGTCCCGCCAACCCCGCGACACCCCACGCCGTGAAAACCCGGCCATAGAGGCGCGGGCCCTCCGCCATGCCATGCGCCTTGGCGATGATCGCAGGCGTCGCCGCGATGATGCCGCCATAGCAGAAACCGACGACACCGATTGCGCCCAGCACCTGCGTGGCCACCCCGGTCATCGTCAGCCAGACAAGCGCCAAACCGGCAAGTGCTACGAACCCGACCTGCAGCAGGCGACCCGGGACATGATCAGCCAGGGCGCCCGCGATCAGGCTCCCGCCCATATTGCACACTGCCAGAGCCGTCGGCGCAATCCAGAGCAGCGCCGTGCTTCCAGACGCGCGGGCGATCTCGGCGGCATGGCCGATGATCATCAGTCCCGCAAAGACCCCGGCACCATAAGTGACCCAAAGCCTCACGACCCGCGAGGTGGCGACATCTGTGTGCGGCGTGTCAGTTGTGGAGATTGGCAGGTTGAGAGCCCTGCCACGCAGGCACAGCACCGCGCCAAGTCCCGCAAGCACCAGAGCACCGGCCAGAAGGCCCATCGCCCCTTCAAACCCGGCAATCCCGAGTGCCCAGAGAAACGCCGCAGGGGCCAGTGTCGCACCCACCGCATAGGCCGCCGTCACGATCCCCATGGCCAGCCCCTCGCGCCCCGGGTTTGCATGGGCGGCCAGCTGCAGCCCGTAGCCGTAGCCCAGCCCGTTCGCGGCACCGAATAGCAGGCTATACCCGACCCAGACCCCGATCATGCTCGGGGCGAGTGCCGCCACAATGGCTCCCAAGGCCGCCACAGCCGCGGACACCGCCATCAGCACAGAAGCGGAGAACCGGCCATAGATCCGAGGGCCGAGCAGGACGACTGCCGTCAACGCCACCAGCGCGAAGCTGTAGGCAAGGCTCGCGGTCGCGCGGGAGGTGCCGAACCGGCTCTCCAGCGGCTCAAGGAAAACCGAGAATGCGTGGATCGAGCCCAGCACCAGACACATGAGCACCGCCGCCGCGAGGGCGGCCCGCCCATGGGATGCCGGGCCCGTCGCCGTCAGTAGGTCGCCCGCCCGCCAGAGAGGTCGAAGACACCGCCTGTCGTAAACGAGTTCTCCTCGGTGCACAGCCACGTCACCATGTTCGCGATCTCCTCGACCGTGACGAACCGGTTCCGCGGGATCTTGGCCAGCATGTAGTCGATGTGGAACTGCTCGACCTGCTCGAAGATGGCGGTCTTGGCGGCGGCAGGCGTGATGCAATTCACGGCGATGTCGTGCGCAGCCAACTCCTTGCCCAGCGATTTCGTGAGCGCAATCACTCCGGCCTTGGCGGCGGAATAGTGGGCCGCGTTCGGGTTGCCCTCCTTCCCCGCGATGGAGGCCGTGTTGACGATGCGGCCATAGCCCGCCTCGACCATGTGGGGGGCGACGGCCTTGCAGCAGTAGAAGACGCCGTTGAGGTCGATATCGACGACGCGCCGCCATTCGGCTGGATCAGTGTCGATGACGGTCGCGTTGGCGCCCGCAATGCCTGCATTGGCGCAGAGGATGTCGATCCCGCCCATCTCGGCCACGGTGCGGGCGGTGGCGGAGGACACCCGGTCCCAATCGCTGACATCCGGGTCGTTAACGTACACGGTGCCGCGGGAGGCCAGTTCCTCGGCGGTTTGCTCGGCGAGCGCCCGGTCCGCGTCCCAGATCGTCACCACGGCACCCGAATCGAGGAAGCGCTCGGCAATGGCCCGCCCGATCCCCTGTGCCCCGCCTGTCACCACGGCCTTCCGGCCCGCCAGATCGTAGCTGTTCATGCTTTGCCTCCCATGGTCAGTCCTTTGCGCGATTAACGCCGTAGGCGCCTGCAAGGTCCAGCCCTTACTGCCTTAACCTGACCTTCAGGTTAACCGTTTGTTAAGTCCTGTGGCAGACATTAGGGCCTGCTCTTGGACGGAGTATTCCTCAGGAGGTGCCCTTGCTTACCGTATCAGAAGAAGCGAAACGGCTGCATGTGGCGATGGAGGACTCGCCCGTCGCCTTCGCATATTTCGATGCCGCAGATCGGTTGCAGATGTGGAACCGGGCCTATGTGGATCTGAATATTCATACCCGTGACCTGCTAGAGCAGGGGGTCTGTTTTGCCGATCTCCTCGCCGCGATGATCGTTCGGGGGCAGATCCAGATCCCGCGAGGCCGCAACGCAGAGTGGATCGAGGAACGCCTGCGTGCAAGACGCCATGGCTGCACGGCTTTTCGGGAGCTCTCGGACGGGCGCACCTTCCTGGCACAGGAGCGCCGGGATGTACTGGGCGGAACTCTGGGGTTCTGGCTGAACGTCACGGATCTGGTCGCAGCCGAAGTGTTCAAACCGTCGCATGTTCTCTGTGAACTGGTCAGTCGGAGCAGTGGCGACCCGGGACTTGAGGACAAGGTCCGGAGCAAGCTGCTGGGAATCCTTGGAAATCTGGAGTTTCTCGAGGCCACGACCGGTAGTCGCACGAGCCTCGCCGTGATTGCCGATGCTTCTGCCTCGGCGCGGGATCTGCGCGACATGCTGCATGCCGGCGTGCCGCCAGAGCCAGCACTCACTGACGATGGATGGGCGGCCTCAGCCCGGTGTGGAACCACTGCATCATAGTGACCATGTCGAACACTGGCAGGCCAGTCGCCGCCGCGATATCCGCTGAGAACGGCGTCAGGTTGGTGCATTCGTTCACGATCGCCCCGGTCTCCGGGTGGTCCCGGACCAAACGCTGCGCTGTGTCCACGACCTCCGCTTTCAGCACGTCGAACGGCACCGAGGCGTCGCCCTCCATAATCCAGCGGTAGAACTCGGAGTCCCGAGGCATCCCCACCACTGTCGTCGCGGGATCGACGCCCACAGCTTCCAGATGCGCCGATGCCAGCGCCTCTGCCGAATAGGTCAGCACGCCCACCCGCTTCGCCGCGGGAATCAGTCGCTCCACCATGGGAACCTGCAACAGAGCGCTGGTCGCCACGGGAACGGGACAATGCTCGGCCAGCCCTTTCTGATAGAGCGCCAGGAACCCGCAGGTCGTCGCGATCCCATCCACCCCGTCCGCAATCAACTCGTCCGCCGCCGCCTTGAACGGTCCCAGAATGTCCGAACCCTCCAGGTTCACCATCTCGGCGGGTGTCGCGCCGCGCACCACACGGTACTGCACCGGAAAGGGCCAGGTCTCGGCATTGCCAATATCGCCCACGAACCGGCGGAAGGACGAATCCACAATCAGGATTCCGACCGTCACACCATAATATGTCTTCTTCCGCATGGTCGCCCCTCCGCGTGCGACAATCCTACAACCCAGCCTTGGGAAAGCCATCCCGTCCACGATTGTGCTGCGCCGGATTTTGCGCTCTAGTCCCGGCCAAGCTGAAATCGGGAGGATAGCCAATGACCGCCTTTCACAAGGGCCGGTTCCGTAGCCGCCAGTGGTTCGACAATCCGGAAAACCCTTCAATGACCGCGCTCTATCTGGAGCGGTATCAGAACCAGGCCTTCACCCTGGAGGAACTGCAGTCCGGCCGCCCGATCATCGGGATTGCGCAGACCGGCTCGGACCTGAGCCCCTGCAACAAGATCCATCTGTTCCTCGTCGACCGGCTGAAGGCGGGCATTCGGGATGCGGGAGGCATTCCGCTGGAGTTTCCCGTGCACCCGATTCAGGAGACGGGAAAGCGCCCCACGGCCGCGCTGGATCGAAATCTGGCGTATCTGAGCCTTGTCGAGGTGTTGCAGGGATATCCGTTGGATGCGGTCGTGCTCACCACGGGCTGCGACAAGACCACGCCTGCCATGCTGATGGGGGCCGCGACCGTCGATATCCCGGCCATCGCCCTGAACGGCGGGCCGATGCTGGACGGCTGGTGGCGCGGCAAGCGCGCGGGCTCAGGCATGATCGTGTGGGAATCGCGTCGGCTGCTGGCGGCGGGCGACATCGACTATCCCGAATTCTTGGCACGGATCTGTTCCTCCGCACCCTCCCTCGGCCACTGCAATACCATGGGCACGGCCTCGACCATGAACGCGCTGACCGAGGCGTTGGGCATGATGCTGCCCGGAACCGGCAACATTCCGGCCCCCTGGAGCGCCCGCATGGAAGCGTCCTATGCGACCGGCAAGCGTATCGTGGAGATGGCGCATGAGGACCTCTGCCCCTCCAAGATCATCACCCGTGAGGCGCTGCACAATGTGATCCGCGTGAACACGGCTATCGGGGGATCCACCAACGCGCCGATCCACTTCGCCGCCATCGCCCGCCATGCCGGTGTCGAACTGAAGGTCAAGGAATGGCAGGAGGTGGGCTTTGATCTGCCGCTGATGGTGAACATGCAGCCCGCGGGCGAGTATCTTGGTGAGGACTACCAGCGTGCCGGTGCCACGGCAGCCGTGATGGGCGAGCTGCTGGAGGCCGGGCTTCTGGATGGCTCGCCGCTGCGGGTCTCCGGCCGCACCGTTGCCGAAGACTACGCGGACACCCGCTCCGAAAACCACGATGTGATCACCACGGTTTCCCAGCCCCTGCGCCAGAAGTCCGGATTTGTCGTGATCTCGGGCAACCTATTCGACAGCGCGCTGATGAAGACCTCGGTGATCTCGCAACAGTTCCAGGAGAAGTTCCTGTCGCGCCCCGGCTCCGAGGGTGTGTGCGAGGCCCGCGCCATCGTTTTCGAGGGGCCCGAGGATTATCACGACAACATCAACAACCCGGATCTTGCCATCGATGAGAACTGCATGCTCTTCATCCGCGGTGTCGGTCCGGTGGGTTATCCCGGTGCGGCGGAGGTCGTGAACATGCAGCCGCCCGATCAGTTGATCGCGAGCGGGATCCAGCACCTGCCCACCATCGGCGACGGGCGGCAGTCGGGTACATCCGAGAGCCCGTCGATCCTGAACGCCTCACCCGAATCCGCTGTGGGTGGAGGGCTCGCGTTTCTGAAGACCGGGGATACCGTACGCCTGGACATCCCGAACGCGCGGCTGGACGCATTGGTGCCTACCGATGAGTGGCAGGCCCGCAAGGACGCCTGGAAAGCGCCTGAGCTGACCCACAACACACCCTGGCAGGAGATGCAGCGGGGCGTGGTCGGGCATCTCTCGGATGGTGGTTGTCTGGAGTTTGCGACCCGGTATCGCCGGACCTCAGAAGTTCTGGAGCGGGATAACCACTGATGATCCAAGCCGCCGGGTCACCGTCGCGCGCGAGGCACCGTACCGAGCCCGGCGGGCTGAGATGTCGGCGCATGTCGCGCCGTTGCAGGGGTGCTTGTGTCTGACGCTGCGGCTTTGGTCCGCGACGCCTTGGTTTGCGATCAGTTGTTCCCGGCCACCGAGGCGTGCGGGACAGTGGCCGATCACGAGGCGATGCTTGGCGCGATGCAGCGAGGCGGACTCAGTGCCGTCTCGCTGACCATGGCCTATGACCCCGAGGACGCGGATACTGCGCTCCAACGGATCGGGGTCTGGCGCCGGAAGATCCGCGAGAACCCTGAAAAGTACCGGCTTGTCCGTTCAGCCGAGGATATCTGCGCCGCCAAGTCGGCGGACCAGCTTACCGTTGGCCTGCACTTTCAGGGAGCGACGCCGTTCACCGGTCATCCCGAATCTGTGCGCCTGTTCTACGAGTTGGGCGTCCGGCAGGCGATCCTCGTCTACAACCGGGAGAGCGCACTAGGCGGTGGTTGTCATGATCCCGAAGATCACGGGCTGACCACCCGTGGTCGCGACATCCTGCGCGAGATGCACGAGGTCGGCATGTTCGTCGATTGCTCGCACACGGGCCACCGGACGGCGCGGGACGCGATGGACATGGGGACCGGTCCGATCTTCTTCAGCCATGCGAACGCGGCGGCGCTTTGTCCGCATCCCAGGAACATTCCCGATGATCTCGCATTGGCCTCCGTCCAAAGCGGCGGCTTGGTTGGTGTCTGCGGGGTCAGCGTATTTTTCGGTCGTGCCGACCAACTGGATGATGACCTGTTCGCGCATGTGGATCATTGGGTCTCGCTGTTGGGGCCGGAGAACGTGGGCCTCGGACTGGACACGGTGTCCAGCTTCGCCGCCGTTCAGGCCGCCGTTGCCAAGGAGCCCGGCAAATGGCCCGCCAATGCCGGATATCACGTCACCGATATGGCGTGCTGCGGCCCCACGGCCTATGAAGCACTGACCCGCCGTATGTTGGCCGCCGGATACCCCGAGGCCGCATGCCGGGGGATACTGGGCGAGAATTGGCTGCGAGCGGCCCGACGGGTTTGGGGCGGCGGTGCAGGGGAGGAGAGAACATGAAGGTCGCGATCATCGGCGGGGGCGGGTTCCTCGGACAGAAACTGGCAAAATCGCTGGCGGCGAAGGGCGAGTTGAACGGGACGGAGATCAGCGCGATGTCGCTGGCGGACATCGTCGCTCCCGGCACGATCGAGGCAGGCTTTTCGGTCGAGACCGTGCAGATGGACATCACCGACCGCTCCGCTGTGGACAGGGTCGTGGGGGACGCGGGGGTGATCTATCACCTCGCCGCTATCGTCTCGGCGCAGGCGGAGGCGGAGTTTGACCTTGGCCTCGAGATCAACCTGATGGGCTCGCTGAACGTCTTCCAGGCGGCGCGGGCGCTCGGAACGAACCCGGTGCTGGTCTACACCTCTTCCTGCGCGGTCTATGGCGGTGAGATCCCCGATCCGATCCGCGATGGCGTGGAACTGAACCCACAGACCTCCTATGGCTCGCAGAAGGCCGCGGCCGAGCTGATCCTGACGGACATGTCGCGCAAGGGTTTCGTGGACGGGAGGGGGCTCAGGCTGCCGACAATCTCGATCCGGCCGGGCAAGCCGAACAAGGCCTCGACCGGGTTCATGTCCTCGATTTTCCGCGAGCCCATGCAGGGGATGGCGTCGAACTGCCCGGTGGGCCGTGACTTCCCCATCTGGCACTGCGCACCGCGGACCATGGTGGCGAACCTCGTGCACGCAGCGGAGGTGCCTGCCGAGGATTGGGGCAAGAACCGCTGCCTGGCGACGCCCGGCGTGACGAGCACCATTGGCGAAATGATCGATGCCATGACGCGCGTGGCAGGGCCCAAGCCTGAGACGCTGATCACCTGGGAGAAGGACGAGTGGATCGAGGGGATCGTGCGCCAGTTCACCTCCGCCGTGATCCCTGAGAAGGCGCTGCGTCTTGGCTTCCACAAGGATGACAGTTTCGAGGATTCCGTGCGGTACTTCCTGGAGGACGACATCCAGCGCCCGGGATAAGCCCAAGGCTATGCCGGGGGCGGAGCTCCACCGGTCCTGGCCGCATGATCGGTCAGGAGGCGCCGGATGCCCTCTTCCAGTTCCATCTCCGGCGCCCAGCCCAGTACCTCGCGGGCCTTCGTGTTCACAAAGTGAAGCCCCGCGCCGGTCGGCAAACGCACCCGCCCGTCATCCTCGATATACTCAGGCTCGATGTTCTTGCCCGAGATGCGGATGATCATCTCGACCAGTTCCTTTGTCGAGATCCCCTGCCCGCCTGACGTGTTCACCGCCACATCCGTCGCCTCCCCCTCCAGAGCCAGGCAGATCGCCCGGGCCACGTCGCCTGCATACACGAAGTCCTTGGACTCGGACCCGTCGCCGAACAATTGCGGTCGCTCGCCCCGCTGGATCCGGTCCCAGGTCTCGATGATGTAGAGCGCATTGGCCGCCCGGTAGTGCTGGTTCTCGCCGTAGACCGTGGAGAAGCGGCAGACGACATAGTCCAGCCCGTGATCGCGATAGTACATGCGGCAGAGCTGTTCGCCGATGATCTTGGACGCGCCGTAGGCTGCCGCAGGCGCGGGGATGCCGGCATTGTGCTGGGGCGTCTCCTCGGCGACCGGCCCGCCGATCCCGTAGCCATAGACCGCGTTCGAAGAGGCGAACACCACCTTCTCGACCCCGCGTGCCACAGCGGCTTCCAGAAAGTGCCCATGCCCGCGAATGTTCAGGTCCAGTGCGTCGATGGGTGCACGGCTGAGCCCGAGTGTCATGTAGGCGGCGAGGTTCACGGCGCCGTTCACGCCCTTCATATGCCGCACGACCTCGTGGAGCTTCATCAGATCACCGCGCACCATGGTCACACGCGGGTCCTCCTTCAGCGCGCCAAGCGCATCCTCCGCATCGAAGGCGACGGGGTCGAAGACGATCACTTCGGCCACATCCCGCGCCAGCAACGCCGCCGTGAGGTGAGAGCCCACCAGCGATGCGCCGCCCGCCACCAAAATCCGCGCGCCCGCCAGCTGGATCCCCGTATTCTTCGACATGACCGCGCCACCTCCATGATTTGTGCACCTTACCCCGGCACAAGCATCGACTTATGGCGCGCGTCACGCAATATTCCCATCAGGGGGAGACGGTGGCGTGCCGGTGTTATCGCCATCGCGATGGGGAGAGGGACATGCAGACCGGGGTGAACTTTGCCGTGGCGCACCGACTGGGCCGTGATCGTTTCTACGGCTGGGTCATGGTGGCGGTGGCCTCTCTCTGCATTTTCGCGAGCGGTCCGGGGCAGAGCCACACGTTTGGTGCGTTCAATGCGCTGATCGCAGCGGATTTGGGGCTGGGGCTGACCGAGGTTGCCTCGGCCTACGGGGTTGCCACCACGGCTGCGGCGTTCCTGCTGCCGTTCTTTGGCCGGGTCGTTGAGAAGTATGGGCCCCGGCTGAGCCTATTTTCGGTCTCGCTTTTGCTAGGCGGCGCATGCCTCTTGTTCGGCGCGGTCGCCAACCTCTTGTGGCTGGTGGTGGGCTTCGGACTGCTTCGTTTCCTCGGCCAGGGCTCGCTGATGCTGGGGGCCTCGAACCTCGTGGCGCAATGGTTCTCGGCCAAGCGCGGCTTCGCCATGGGCCTGATGATGATCGGCTTCGCGAGCTCGATCGCCGTGCACCCCACCCTTGGCCGCATCCTGATCGAATTGGTCGGCTGGCGCGAGGCCTGGGTGATCCTGGGCTTCATGACCTGGGTGATGATGTTGCCCGTCTTGTGGTTCACGGTGGTGGACCGGCCCGAGCTGATCGGCGCGCTGCCGGACGGCGAGAAGGCGGACGATACCGACGCGCCCCCACCTGCCCTGTCCGGGGCCACTCTGGAGGAGGCGCTGCGCCACCCGAGCTTCTATCTTGTCGCGGGCGGATTCTTCATGATCTCCGCCCTCGTGACCACGCTGCACTTTCACCAGTTCAACATCTTCGAGGCGCAAGGGCTGGACCCCGACGACGCCACCAATGCCTACCTGATCACGGCGCTGGCGATGATGGCGTTCATGCCCATCGTAGGCCGCGGCTTCGACCGGTTCCGCACGCGGTACATGTTCGCGTTGGGGCTCTGCGTGCAGGCGACAGCACTTGTGGGCGTGACTTTCGTGACCTCGGTGCCGACATTCGTTGCCTACGCGGTGCTTTTTGGGCTGAACAACACGTTCTCTATGACTATGGCGGGCTATCTCTGGCCCCGCTATTTTGGCCGCAAGCAGTTGGGGCGCATCCAGGGGACCGGCCAGATGGTGCTGGTCGTGGGCGCGTCGCTGGGGCCGATCCCGGTGTCGCTTGCCTTCGACTTCATTGGAGATGCGACAACAACGCTCCGTGTGCTGGCATTGTTGCCGCTGGCCGCGGCGGTCGCGGTGATCGCGCTCTTGCGAACCATGCCGCAGGTCGAAGGCGAGGCCCATCTGGAATAGGGCGCGCGCTCCCTTGAAAGCACTGCGCGCGATGGCAAAGGTCTCACTCTGCCCACCCGCCCCGCGCGCGCCCTCCACAACCAATGGCGAAACAGTCAGAGGTCGCAGGATGCACTCTCCCCACAACGCACCAGCCTTGATCCCGCCATACTGTCTTGCGTACCCTAGAGCCGAGGTTATTTCGATGACGTAGGGTGGACCTGCGCAACCGGATCGGGCAGGACATGAGCATCACGCGTGGGCATCGCTGCATCATCGCCTTGATGGCCTGCGTCCTGTGCCTATCGGGGCCTGTCAGTGCCGAGATCACCGAGGAAGACCTCGAGCCGACAGGCGCGCCGAACTCCGCCTACACGGACGCCGTCTGGGGCCGGAACATCCAGTCCAAAATCGTCTACATCCGCCCTGAGGTCGACTTTAAGGCTGACAAGCAGGTCAAGATCAAGGTGCCGGACCCGGAGGAGGAAGAGCGCACACCCATCTTCAGCAATCGCTTCATCATTGGCGTGTTTCTCGCATTCGTCCTGGCCGTGATTCTCTACGTCTTCATCGTAAACTCGAATGCTGTCGGGGTGAGTTTTCGCAAGACAGGCGAGGCCCGGCGCAGCGATGGGTGTCGGGATGAGGGAGCGTCGCCTGAGGATATCTCTTCTCAGCCGCTCGATGCATTTCTTGCCGGGCTCGCCGCCATGGCCGACAAGCGCGAAGCGTTGATCCTGCTGGTCAGCCGGGCACTGGAGCGGGCCGCTGATCTGAACGGGTTGCGCCTAGCCCGGGCACAGACCGCGCGCGACGTGCTGCGGGTCCTGCCCTCGGAATGGGCGCACATGAAGGCGCTCCGCGGGCTCGTACGCGAAGCCGAAATCGTGCATTTCGGCGGCCGGGACCTCAGCCCCGAGAAGTGGGACGAATGCTTCTCCGCTGCCCAACCCATCTTCCGGGGGGGCACGGCGTGACCGAGACCGCCTCCCAACCCGCACGACCTTCATCGGGCCCCGGCTGGCCGGTCTTCGCCATCGGTGCGGCGCTGATCCTTGCCGCCGTCTGGTACTTTGCGAGCAACTCCGAGAGGGCCCTGCAGCGCGGCGCGCTCGGGTTCAACGGGTTGGCTGCGTGGTTGAAGGCAGAGGGCTTCGATGCGCGCGCTTTCAACGGCGGTGGCACGCTGGTGCGCGGCGATATCGGGCTGCGCATCCTGCCGCTCCACGATACGGACCTAGAGAACCCGCGCGTCACCCCGACGACCCGCGAGGCCGTGATCGCGGAGACCTCGCTCAACGACATTGCCCAATACACGGTGCGCCACAAGATGGAGGACCACCCGACGCTCGTCATCCTGCCGAAATGGCGCGCCGGGGTGCCTCTGCTGGGCGCTGCGCATCGCAACCTTCTGATCCCCGAGGGCGAGATCAACCGTGTCGCGGCGCAAGTCGGGCTGCCGGGTGCCAAGGTGGGCCGCGATGGGGGCGGGTTCTCGGACCGCTCGACCCCGGATGGACGGGTCGGGCTGATGCACCGTCAGGTGCTCAGGGGCACAGGCTGCACGCCACTCATCGGCACAAGTGATGCGATGTTGCTTGGCAAGTGCCCGATGCCGGAGGACAGTGACACCAGCGAAAGCGCGCAACGCCATATGTGGGTGCTGGCGGACCCGGACGTGATGAACAATCACGGCCTGCGGCTGGCCGAGAACGCGAAGGTGGCCTCCGCCGTGGCCGAGCTCTTCGAGACTGATCTGCCCGTCCTTGTCGACATGACCAAGGTTGACCATACGGCCGGGGACGACTGGCTGCAGGATCGGCACGAGCGCACATGGGAGGACTTCGCACGCCTCTTCAAATGGCCCTTCGCGATGATCTGGATCGCGTTTGGCTGCCTCGGTGCGCTTGTGCTCTGGCGTGCCGTGATGCGCTACGGGCCTGTTGTCCAGGCCTATGCGGACGAGCCTCGGGCGTCCAAGGAGGTCTCGATTGATGCCAAGGCGCGGCTATTGCGTCTGGCCGGGCAGGATGGGCCCTTGCTGGCGGAACACGTCACCGCGCGCCTCGCGCATCTTGTCGCCGAGATCCTCGGCCCACACCGCGCCTCCGACCGTACGCCACTACAATTGCTGGAACGTGTGATCCAGCGGCGCGACCCGGTGCTCGCCCGCGATCTGGTCGAGGCCGCCTACATCCCGCCGGACCTCGCGCCGGACGCCATCATCCACCATCTCGACCAGTTCGAGACCTGCTACGACAAGGTGATACATGAATTTGGAAGAACTCCAGGCCCTCGCTGACGCCCTGCGCGGCGAGATCTGCAAGGCGGTGCATGGCCAGGACGGCGCCATCGATATGCTGCTGACGGGCATCTTCGCGCGCGGACACGTGCTGCTGGAGGGACCGCCGGGGACCGCGAAGACCCTGCTGGCGCAGTCGGTCTCCTCGGCCATGACGCTCGACTTCGGGCGGATTCAGTTCACGCCGGACCTGATGCCGGGCGACGTGCTAGGGGCTAACATCTTCGATTTTGGCACGAACGAGTTCCGCCTGACCAAGGGACCCGTGTTCACCGACATCCTGCTGTCGGACGAGATCAACCGTGCGCCGCCGAAGACGCAGGCAGCGCTGTTGCAGGTGATGAACGAGCGGGTCGCGACCATCGACGGGGTGGACCACCAACTGGGCGAGAGCTTCTTTGTCGTCGCAACCCAAAACCCGATCGAGCAGCAGGGGACCTATCCGCTGCCGGAGGCGCAGCTCGACCGGTTCCTGTTCAAATTGCTGATCGAGTTTCCCGGTGAGGACGCCGAGTTCGAGATCCTGCGCCGCCATGCCGAGCAGGCTCTGGACCACAATGCCCGGCGGCAGGGGATCGAGGCCGTGGCCTCACCAGAGCAGATCGCCGCGGGCCGCGCGCTGGTGGACAGCATACGGCTGGATGAGGACATCATCCGTTACATCCTCGGGCTGGTGCGGGCGACGCGAACGGATCCGGAGATAGCGCACGGCGCCTCGACCCGTGCGGCGGATGCGCTGGCCGGGGCCGTGCGAGCTGCGGCGGCGCTCGACGGGCGCGATTACGCGATCCCGGATGACGTGAAACGTCTGTTCTCGCCGGCCATGCGTCACCGCATCGTGCTTGGACCGACGGCGGAGATCGAGGGCCGAACGCCCGATCAGGTGCTCACCAACATCCTCAACCAGATCGAGGCGCCGCGCTGATGCGTCCCGCGACCCGTCTCATGTGGCTGGCCATCGGGGCCTTCGCGCTGTCGCTCTACGGCATCGCGTCGGAGACCCTGCCGGCCGAGACGGGTCTGTGGCTGTTCGCGGCCTTGGGGTTCTGGCTGGCTTACGATCTGCTGGTCAGTCAGGCGCGTGGGGGCTGGCAGGTGGGGCTGGAGGGGCCGGGCGAGATCTTCGCCGGTGAGGCGGACGAGTTCGTGCTCTGGCTGACCTCAGCAGGAGGGGTCCCGGACCGGGTGAGCGCGCGGCTGGAATGGCCTCGTGGGCTCGATGGACCGGAGGAGGTCTGGTTCGAGCCTGCCGATGGCGGTGCGGTCGCGCTGATGAAGATTCGTGCCCGTCGGCGCGGTGCATGGCGGATCGAGCGCATGTGGCTGGGCTGGGACTCCCGCTACGGGCTTGTACAGTTCTGCCCAAAGCTGCCACTGAATGCCGAGATTGCTGCCGTGCCCAACATTCGACAGGTCCAGTCGGGGCAGATCGACGTGACGGTGCGGTCCACGCTCTTTGGCGTGAAGGAGAACATGCTTAAGGGCGAAGGCTCGGAGTTCCACCAGCTCCGCGAGTACGTCACCGGCATGGACCCCCGCACCATCGACTGGAAGCAATCGGCGCGGCACCGGGCGCTGGTCGCAAAGGAGATGCGGGCCGAGCGCAATCATCACGTGATCCTGGCGCTGGATAACGGGTTCCTGATGCGCGAGGAGATCGGAGAGGGGTCGAACGCGCTGCCAAAGATCGACCATGCGGTGAACGCGGCGCTGGCGACGGCCTGGGCCGCGGGCCTGGGTGGCGACCTCGTGGGTATGTATGCCTTCGACAGCCAGCCACGCATGTTTCTGCCGCCGGAGCCCGGGCGAGCGGGGTTTGCCAAGTTGCGCGCACGCACGGCAGAGCTGGCCTATGAAAGCCGGGAGACGAACCACACGCTTGCCATGGCGCATCTGCACCAGCGGCTGAAGCGCCGGAGCCTCGTGGTTGTGTTCTCGGACTTCGTGGACACAACAACGGCAGAGTTGCTGGTCGAGAACATCACGGTCCTGAACAAGGCGCATGTGATGGTCTTCGTGGCGCTGCGCGATCCGGGGCTGGAGGCGATTGCGAACGCGCCGCCGGACGGTATGACGGATGTCGCCCGCGCGGTGTCGGCCGCCCAGATGATCCGGGAGCGCCGGGTGGTGATGGAGCGGCTGGTGCGGATGGGCGTCTTCGTGGTGGACACGCTGCCGGAGGCTGCGACCTCGCAGTTGATCTCGACCTATTTGACCATCAAGTCGCGGGAGCTGATCTGATGGATGCGTTGTCACGGGACTCACGGGTGCATCACGCGTGCAAGCACGCTTTGGATGACACCCTACGCGGTACGGGACGGCAAGCGCCGCGTAGGGTGCATCCGTGATGCACCGGAGCGCCGAAGGCGCAACAATCCAGGAGGCCACCATCCGCTCCGCACGCTTCAGGGCCGAGCGGGAAGCCGACTGGCGACGCCTGGATGAGATCGTCACGCGCACCGAACGAGGCGGGGTGCGCCAGCTTTCCTTCGACGACGCCCGTGACCTTGCGGTCCTCTACCGCCAGGCTACCAACTCGCTCTCGGTCGCCCGTGAGATCTCGCTGGACAAGTCGCTGCTGGACTATCTCGAGGTCCTTTGCGCCCGTGGGTACCTCGCGGTCTACGCCCCGCAGGAGAACCTCGGCGGGCTCCTCCACCGCACGCTTGTCTATGCCATCCCGGACGCCATGCGCCGCTCGGCCCTGCCACTGCTGCTGGGATTCCTGGCGATGATCCTTGGCGGCATCACGGGCTACATGCTCTTTCTCGAGGACAACACCTGGTACAATACCTTCATGCCGGAGGGGCTGGCCGGCGGGCGCGGGCTGACCTCGTCGCGCGAGGATCTCTTGTCGGTGATCTATGGCGGCAGCGACCAAGCGATTGACCAGCTGGGCGCCTTCGCGGCCTACCTCTTCTCCCACAACACCCAGATCGCGATCTTCGCGTTCGCGCTAGGAGTGTTCGTCTGCCTGCCCTCCTTCGCATTGGCCATGTACAATGGCATGGTCTTGGGCGTGTTCCTCGCGCTGCACGTGGATCGGGGGCTTGGCTGGGATATCGTGGCATGGCTGTCGATCCACGGTGTGACGGAAATCTCGGCCATCTGCATCGCGACAGCAGGCGGGTTCCGGCTCGGTCTTGCAGTGCTGTTCCCGGGCAAGCGACGCAGGCGTGATGCGCTGCGTGAGACCGGGCGGGACGCCTGCCTGCTTGCGATCCTCGCCGCGATCATGTTGCTGGCAGCAGGCCTGCTGGAAGGGTTCGGGCGGCAACTGGTCCAGGACCTCGAGACCCGACTAATCGTCGGCTGGGGCATCGGGGCCCTATGGTTGGGTTATGTCCTCTACTCGGGCAAAGAGACACGCGCGCGCAGGCAGGACATCCGATGAGCCAGTCTGCCGCCGTCATCAAGGCCCGCAAGGAACGCGCCAGGACTGGGCGCGGGCAGATCCGCGATTTCCTGCCGCCAGAAGGCGTGCCGCTGAAGTTCGAGACCGCGGGGCTTGGCCTGCGCTTCGGCGCGCAGTTGCTCGACATTGTGCTGACGATGCTGGCGATCGGCGCATTCCTGCTGCTGCTGGCGATCATGGACATCCTGCCGAGCACGGCCCTGTGGACGCTGTTCTCGCTCCTCTTCTTCCTGATCCGGGCACCGTACTACATCCTGGCTGAGATCCTCTGGAACGGTCAGACGCTGGGCAAACGGATCTGCCGCATCCGGGTGATCGGCGCGGACGGACGCAGCCTGAGGCCCTACCAGGTGGCCGCGCGCAACCTGATGAAGGAGGCGGAAGTCTTCTACCCCGGCACCATGCTGCTGGCCGCGCAAGGGATGGGTATTCTCGGCAACATCATCCTGCTTATCTGGATCACCATTCTGCTGGCCGTGCCTTTGATGAACCGCAAGCGCCAGCGGCTCGGCGACATGATCGCGAACACCTATGTCATCCACCAGCCGCAGGCGCTGCTGATGCCGGATGTCTCGACCCGGGCGGATGCCGCGCAGCGCGA
>JBCDID010000008.1:0-21054 GCA_038749355.1 Pseudomonadota bacterium
TCCCCAATCTCACAGCCGAGGAGAACCTTGTGGCCACCGGCCGGGGGCAGGGCTGGACCTTGGCCGAGATTTACGAGCTCTTCCCCGGACTCGCGGCGCGGCGTGCATCGATGGCCAACCTGCTCTCTGGCGGAGAGCAGCAAATGCTGGCCATCGGTCGGGCGTTGATGACAAATCCGGACCTTCTGATCCTGGACGAGGCGACCGAGGGGCTAGCCCCCTTGATCCGTGCCGAGATCTGGTCGGTGCTGGAACGCCTGAAGGCGCGTGGCCAGTCCATTCTTGTGATCGACAAGAACATCCGCGACCTCGCGCGGATTGCCGACCGGCATCTGGTCATCGAGAAGGGGCGGATCGTGTGGTCCGGCAACTCGGATGACCTTATGGGCGATGCCGAACTGATGCACCGCTATCTCGGCGTCTGAGGAGCGCGCGCCAACCGCCAGGTTTCCCGCAACGCCGCCCGGCCCTCCCTACATTTCCCCGCGATTGGCACGAGACCCCGGGCGAGGCCCGCAGGTCCACGCTTGGCCTTTGCGCCCGTCCCGCTCCCACAGGAAAGGACAGGCCATGGCCGATATTTTCGAGGACCGCTCATCAGGGCTGGAAAGCCCAGGATACAACGCAGCCGAGATAAATCCCAGTGACACCACGGACCTCGCATTCACGTCGCGCGCTCTGTTCGTGGGTGCGCCGGGCGATCTGCGGGTGACCATGGCAGGCGGCGACACCCTGACGTTTGCGAACCTCGCCGCAGGGTTCGTGCCTCTTCGCATCCGGCGCGTGCATGCCAGCGGCACGACGGCAAGCTCGATCGTGGCGGTCTGGTAATGCTGGAGTTCAGCCTCGGTCTGAGCTGGACCCGGGCACGGTCGGTCGAGGGCACTTTCGTCGTCGCGCTTCTGGGCCAGTCGAACATGGTCGGGCGAGCGGTGTTCGATGGCGGGACCGTGCATCCGGGCGGGACCATGCAACTGGGCCGAGTTGCGCCAAATGCGGGCGTCGCAATCCCGGCCTCAGTGCCGCTCGAACACCGAGACCCTGGTCCGGCGCATGTGGGCCTCGACATCGGCTTTGCTCAGGGCTGGGCGGCGCAGAATCCGGGAGGGACCCTGATCCTCGCCCCCGAGGCCGAGGGCAGCACAGCGCTTGGCACCGGTCACTGGCAGAAGGGAGGTGCCTGCTATGAGGGCGCGGTTTCCCGACTGAACGCACTCATGGCAGCGAACCCGGACTTCGTCTTCGCGGGCTTTCTCTGGCATCAGGGTGAGGCGGATGCCGGGAACGGAGCCTATGCCGCTCAGCTTGACCAGATGATTGCAGACCTGCGCACGGACGTGACCGCAGCCACGCCCGAAAGCCCGTTTGTCCTGGGCCAGTTGGCACCCGGCTGGGTGGTTGGCCACGCCGACCGTCAGGCGGTGCAGGACGTGCTCTCGGACACGCCATCACGGGTGGGCCAAACGGCAGTGGCATCGTCGGCGGGTTTAAGCACTCTTGGCGACGGCGTGCACTTCGATGCGGCAAGCCTGCGCACCCTCGGCAGTAGATATGCCAGCGCCCTGCCGCAAGCTGCAGCGGGTGCAGGACAATCGATTCTGGGCCCTGCTTCGCCGGTGGCCGTAGGCACCATCCCGGACCAGACGGATCCGCTTGATGAGGGCTCACAGTCCGGCCTCGCCCCAGCCACACCCCAAGGCAGCATTCCCGATCAGAACGATCCGGTTGCGGCCCTCGCCCCACCTGCGGCGGCGGGTAGCATCCCGGACCAGCAAGACGAGGTCAGCGCATGACACTTCCACTCGACATCACGCCATTCTTCACTGGCGAGGAGCTCAGCTACGGCGCAACGGGTCTGCCAACCGGGCTGAACATTGACCCGGTAACGGGCGTCATCTCCGGCGCACCGACGACAGAGGGCGTAAACGCCGTCAATGTCACGGCCACAAACAGCGCCGGGCAGGCGGGCCAGAGCTTCACTTGGACCATCGCGGCGGCCCAGAGTGGTGGCGGCGGCATCACTGCTGAGGCGGGCGCCGCAGGTCACTGGGTGTTCGGATCAGATCATGCCGGACTTGCAGACCTCGTTTCCAGTCAGGCCATGAGTGAGCAGATCGCTGGAGCCACCTCTCTGACAGCGAACACCGTCGTGATCTCAGATGGCGACGGGACCGCCAGTCAGGCACAACGTGGGCTGGTATCTCCGATCGCGCAACAGGTGGACCAGACCGTTTGCGCCGTGGTCTCCGCGGCCTCCAGCAGTCACCGCATTCTCCTGGGCAACCTGTCGACCACCGATGGCGCGGGCTTGTTCCTCTTCGGCGGAGACCTGTTTGGCAACGCGCGCGGGTTGCCCTTCAACAATACCAACTTCGATTCCCCGCTGCCTGTGAGCTCGCAGTTCGTCTTCGTGGCGATGAGCATCTCGGCCACACAGAACTGGGTTTTGTTCCGCGGAGATCCGGCGAACGCAGCAGTCGCGACGGGCGCACCCCTGGCCTCCCCGGCACCGACTTCCGTACCGGTCGGGATCGGGAACACGACCTATAACTCGGCAAGTTTCACGGAGGGCGGCCAGTACGCGGAGTTCATCGTGTTCAACAGTCACAAGACATCGAGTGAACTGGAGGCCGTCTATCAACGCTCCAAACTGCGCATGAGCGAGCGTGGCATCGACTTGCTTTGAGACTTGAGCGCGGGGCACCTACGCCCCGCGTTTTCCAGGGCCATCGGCCGACCAGGCACTCACCTTCCATCTCCCATCACAACCACGCGCACGGTCCGCAACAGGATCACGAGATCCAGCCAGATCGACCAGTTGCGCGCATACCAGCGATCGAGGCGAATCCTCTCGGCATGAGCCGTCTGGTGACGTCCGCAAACCTGCCAAAGACCTGTGAGCCCGGGCGTGCATCCGGCGTAGTCATGGAACGCATCACTCTGGTAGTAGGCTCGGTCCGCATCGTAGCCAGGCACCTCGGGCGCAACAATCGGCCGGGGGCCTACAAGGCTCATGTCGCCCTTGAGGACATTCAGAAACTGCGGCAACTCATCGAGCGAGCTCGCACGCAGGACACGCCCCAGCCGCGTCACCCTGGGATCGTCAGCCAGTTTCTGGTGACGCGCCCACTCCGCCTGCGCCACCGGATTGCAATCCAGCAACAAGGCCAACCGATCCTCCGCATCCATGCGCATTGTCCGAAACTTGAGGCATCGAAAGCGCCTTCCTCCGCGCCCAACACGGGTCTGCGCAAAGATCACCGCCCCGCCTTCAGACACCAGCCCCGCCCATATCAGACCCAACAGCGGGGCAAGCAGTATCAACGCAAGCGTGGCCAGCACGATGTCCAGCCCGCGCTTTGCAATTCGGGCCATCGGTGCCGGCTGCCTCGGAGCGATATGCGCAAGCAACACATCCGCACCGAGATCGCTCGACAGCATCGCATTCCGCCCCTGAACCGGACCTTCGGCGAACCCGATGGTGAAGGGCTGGCGTAACTCGGTCAGCCAAGTGGCGAGTTGCCGTGCGGCCGAGGCTTCCTGCACGGCCGGCAACAGTACGACCTGCAGTTCCCTCACCTGGACCCCAGCCCGAGCGGCCAGGCGATGCAGCCACGTATCAAGCCCGCTGCGGCCCCGTCCCGTCAGCGCCCGCAAAGGCGCACCGCGGAGCACTGTGGGCTGGCCCGCACGACTTGCCCGCATCTGGTATGCAAAACTATCGCGTTCCAACCCCAGCCCGGCCAGAACCATAGGAGGGTGCAAGACCAGCCGAAGTGCGGACCACCTTCCGAGCCCCATGCGCAATCCGGTGACGCCGATCAGTCCGAGGATGTTGAATAGCGCCAGCTCGGTAGCTGCGACCGCAGGCGAGATGGCGACGAGCAGAACTGTCAGGACAGCCATAGCTGCAAAGATACGTTTCAGTTCCTCAGCATCCCAGGCATCCCGACGATAGAGCCCAGCCAACCCAAAGATTGCCATGGCCAAGGGCAAGAACGCCGGATCGGCTGCTTGTGGTGCTGCCAGACCGAGCGAGACCCCAAGTGCCAGGGCATCGGCGCCCATCGTGAGGGCGACGACCAACCAGACTCTGGAAATGACTGATCGGGGAGGGTGGGCCAGTTTGGGCGCGATTGGCGTCCGTGGCGTGCAGAGAGGGCGTTTTCCCAGGACGAGGGACGTCGAGGACTGCATGGCATCAGGCTCCGCTCAAACTTAATTCTGCAGATGAGGCGGCGACGAAACTACAACTCATGGTCTGGGGTTTTTCCCGGTTAGGTGCGTCATCGGATCGTAAACGGAGTGTTGAGGATGAGCTTTAATCGGGGGTTAACTCGGATTTGAGGCAACGTTTCATCGATAGCGATCTGATCTAAAACGGTTATTCAGAACCGACTAATCGAAAACTGCGAATGGCGCGGCGGCCAACACGGGCGCGCACTGGGCATCACTTTCCACGTCGGGAAACCACGCCATCAAACGGCCGTAAGGTGAGTTGGCTCCCGAATTGGCACTTTCGCCGCGCCCGGCCAGGTGTCAGCAAGAGGTGGTTCGCATTCTGGGACCCCGGACAGCTTTCTGCAGTTCCCGCTAAAATTCCCGGCAAATCTTACCGATCTGGTAACACTCTCGCCCGTAGCCTCCCTCCATGCCGGGGTGAAATCCCGTGACGGCACGGCGCGACACTCAAGCGTGGAGGCAAGAAATGCGGCTGTTCCTGGTACTTATCCTTCTTGGGCTAATCGGTGGGGCGGGAATCGGTTGGTGGCCTGCAGAGGAGCGCGAATCGGAGGAGATGGCAGAGGCGCTGCGCCTGAAGGCCGAGGCGGCGCTGGGCATCCGCCGCATGCTGCGTGCCCATCCGGACTATGACTTTCAGCAGGTCGTCGTGGGCCGTGTCCTCGACGGTGGGCAAGTCGACTTCCGCGGTCAGATGCAGCGCCAGGGCCGGGCCGACGCGGTGTACGGCCTTGTATCTGTGCAATGCGTTGAGGATCTGGCCGTCGCCGGGTGCTGGAATCTCACCTATCTCGAGAGCAGCGGCAAGCTGATGTCCTTCGCCAACGCCGCTGATGTTGCGCAGAAACCGGTGACCGCGGACGATGACCCCGTTGCGGAGGCAGCGCGCGTTAACCACGCAACGGCCAGGAAACCCCGCTCAGACCCGATCTCGACCGAGTTTGGTAACTATGTTTCACATGAAACAATCCAGCTAGAGGAGGGTTTCGCGCCCTCCGCCACGCATCTGGTCGCACGCGCCGTCATCAATACGCGCTCTGGGCCGGGCACTGACAATCCCGTGCTAACGAAGCTGAACGCTGGTGCCCGGCTGGCACTGATAGAGCAACGCGGCGGCTGGGGGAACTTCGTCATCCTCGATGGCAGTGCAGGCGGCAAGGAGGTTTGGGCGGCGCTCAGCCTCTTGGAGGAAGCCGCCCGATGACAGGTGCGCAATCGCCCGATACCCGCGACCCTTGGGCCGAACCTCAGGCTCAGGCGTCCCAACTGGACATCAGGCGGCTTCTGGAACTGCTCTGGCGCCAGAAGTGGGTTCCGATCCTCTGCCTTTGCATCAGCATGGTCCTGGGCCAGATCTATCTGAAACAGGTCGTGCCGCTTTATACCTCGCGGGCCGAAGTGATGGTGGACTTGCGCGGTGAGCAGGTCGTGAACCTCGACAGTGTGGTGGGCGAGCTTGGCCGCAACCCAGTGCCGAACCAGATCCGCGTCCTGACCTCGCAACAGGTCCTGGGCCGAGTCGTCTCGCATCTGAGGCTGGACAAAGACCCTGAGTTCAATCGCGCTCTCGCGGAACCATCGGCCATCGCTGCCTGGAAGACGGAGCTGCGTGAGTTGCTGGCGGGTGGGGTGCTCGGCGGCCTGCTCGACCGATCCCGTTCGAAGGCACCTGACGATGAGACCGAAAACGCGAGCGCCACACATCTGGCTCTCGTCGCCGCACTGCGGTCCCGCCTGATGGTCCGCAAGGTGCCGGGCAGCGATGTGATTGCGCTCGACTTCACCTCCCAGGATCCGAGCAAGGCCGCGCTGATCGCCAACACGCTGGCGGAACTTTACATTGTCGACCAGCTGGAGACGAAGTTCGAGGCGACGCGACGTGCCTCCGCCTGGCTGTCCGACCGGCTCGGGACGTTGAAAGCCAAGGTCGAGAGCTCCGAGGCCGCGGTGGAGGCCTACAAGGCCACCCATTCCATCGTCGAGGTGGATGGGAATGGAAATATCAACCTCCAGCAACTCGCCGATCTGAACACGGAGCTGATTGCGGCGCGCGCGGCAAGGGCCCAAGCCGAGGCCCGTTTCGTGCAGGTTGAACAGCGTCTCGCCCGCGGCGGGATCACGGCGGCCGCCGAAGTCGTCTCCTCGCCGCTGATCCTGACACTACGCACGCAGCTCTCGGAGCTTGCCCGCAAGGAGGCCGAGCTTGGCAGCCGATACGGCGAGAAACACCCGAACATCATCAACCTCCGCGCCGAGATCGCAGATGTGCGAGGCGCGGCCTCCGGAGAAGTGCGGAAGATCATTGAGACGCTGCGCAATGATGCCGCCGTCGCACGCGCGCGCCAGCAAACACTGGAGGCAGGCGTTGCAGATCTCGAAAGCAAATCCCAGCGGCTATCGCAGAGCACTGTGCAGCTCAGGCAGCTTGAGCGTGAAGCGAACGCCGAGCGGGCAATCTACGAGAATTTCCTGAACAGGTTCCGCCAGACCACCGAGCAGGAGGCCCTGGAGACCCCGGATGCCCGTGTGCTCTCTGTGGCCACACCGCCGCTGCGTCCGTCCGAACCCAAGCGCAAGAAGGTGCTGGGCCTTTCAGGTGCCGCAGGGTTGGCGCTCGGCCTCGGGCTTGTCGCGCTCCTCGAGACGCTGGCGAACACCTTCCGCGCCACGGGCGAGATCACCGAACGCACCGGCCTGCCTGTCCTCGCCAGCCTGCCCCATTCCGGGCGTGCGCGGCGTCGACGGCTGCTGGACTACATTCGCGAGAAGCCGAATTCCGCACTAGCGGAGGCTGTAAGGAAGCTGCGAACGGCACTCTTCCTCTCTAACATTGATGCGCCGCCCCGAGTGGTCGCGATTACTTCATCGGTCCCAGGCGAGGGCAAGTCGACCACGGCGCTCCTGCTCGCGCATATGAGCCAGCAGATGAAGAAGTCTGCCATCGTGGTAGACTGCGACATTCGGCGACCGACGCTGCACCGGACTATGGCATTGGAGAATGGTCAGGGGCTTCTCAGCGTGTTGGACGGGACAGCGGAGCTGGAAACGGCGATCAGGAAAGACCCCGAAAGCGGGCTCGACCTGTTGCCGACGATCGAGGCGATCCCGCAGGCCGCCGACGTGCTTTCCTCGGAGCGCTTCACCAAACTCGTCGGGACCCTGCGTGAACGCTATGAACTCGTGGTGTTGGACACGCCACCGATCCTCTTGGTCTCAGACGCCGCGGCGATCGGGAAACTCGCGGACACCACGGTCTATGCGGTGCGCTGGGATCATACGCCGAGGGAAGCGGCAGCACAGGGATTGGACCTGCTGGCGGGGCTGGGCATCCGGCTTGCGGGCTGCGTCGCCACCATGGTCTCACGCCGACAGGAAGCTCGCTATGCTGCGGCCCAGTACGGTTACGGATACTATTCGGCGCGCGACCCCTATTATGCGGATTGATATGGCTGCGGCTCGTCCGTGTCGACGCGACGTTTGCTCAGAGCCACGCCGCGAAAGCTCAGTCGTCGAGCACATCCATCCCGCGCGCGACGGGTCGGATTGCAAGCCCCCAAGCCAGGCCCAGGATCACAGTGAACAGCGCGGCTGTCGCAGGCATCTGCATGCTGAAGTCCACGGCCGCATGGAACCCCGCTGCCAGACCCGCGCCCAGACCAAATATCAGGACCGGACGCATCCTCCGTCGCCGTCCAAGGCCCGCCATGATCCCAAAAAGTATGACCACCGGGACCAGGGTGAGCGCCACCGCACCCGCGATGCCAAGCTCCCAGGCATTCTCCAGATAGCTCGAATGCGCGAGATCCCATTCCTGCGTTCCCATTCCATCGACCATGTAGGCCCGGAACGTATCCTGGAACGCGCCCAGACCATGGCCGAGCCATGGCCGATCCGAAAGCCCTTCGATCACCAGGGCATAAACCTGGAAACGTTGATCAGCCCAGGGATCGAGCCCGCCCAGCCGTTCCGTCAGGACCGGCGCCAGAGCACCCGGCACCACTACCAGCAGGACGAGAACACCGATTGCCCAACCGATGCCGAGATGCCGCCGGACCATGCTCGTCAGCACGAGCGCGATCCCCGCCATCCCGCACACCGCACCTGCCCGCGAGCCGGTCAACAGCATCGCCACTGCGCAAACCAAGGCACCCAGCGTGAACACCCAGGCCGTCCTCGTCAGGATCTCAATCATCTCCCGCTTCGCCACGCTGCGCGCGAGCCCCTCAGATGCCTGATCCGGCAGCCGCATAGCGATGGCCGTGATGCAGGCCATGCACCCGAACGCGGCATAGAGCGCATAGGCGTTGCGGTTCACGAAGGTGCTGGTGACGTATCCGGGATAGGCGGACTCGCCCGTCACCGGGTTCTGCCCGGTCCCCCAGGCCGCCAGCCCGTAGGCCGCGAGCAACGTCCCGAAGACAGCGATGGCATCGACCAGACGGCTGACCCGGACGGTGTGTTCCGCCGCCCGCACAGCAACCCAGAAAGCAGCCCCATATGCGGCCAGCCGCAGGAGCCCCTGGCGCGTCTCCTGAGGGGCTGCGGAGATGGAAGCCGGTGCATCCACGGCCGACCAGACGGGATGCGCCCAGCCTGCAATGAGATCCGGCCAGGCTTGCGTAGCGGCCCACACCAACACCCCGAGAAACAGCAGCAGGGGCACAATACCCTTGCGGAACGCCAGCCCGGCGCCGGATGCTCGGAGGCCCAGCAGGCTCTGAATCGCAAAGGCGAGCAGAAGAACGGCTGCCAAGGGGACCCAGACCTGTTCCCGGTTCCCGCCCAGCCCGACAGCCGCCAGCAGAACGGCGATCAACACGATCCAGGCAACGCCGCCCTGGATCCCTCCACCACTCCTCGAACGCTCCGCCATACGCCCACCTGCAACCTGCCCCGCATCGCCCGCAGGTCTTACACGGGGCGGTCGGGTTCGGCACCCGAATTCTGTCTGTTGCGCGGCGCGGTACATAGCAATGGCTGAAGCGGCTCCGCCCACTGTCCGCTTCCGAAGACGCGAGCACCTGCTTCCGCGTCGGATTCTGAGTGCTACCAGCGCGCTACTTGTCGCTTGGGCCGTGATCATGGCAGTGCTCGCGGACGGCATCCTGCCCGGGCGATTGGGGCTCTATGTTGCTCCCTGGCTCATGATGCTTGCAGCGGGTCTAGCAGCCCTCGGCATCTGGCTCCGGGCATGGCGCTCGGCTGCTGCGCTGGCTGTGGTCGCGACTGGGCTCTATGTCGCGATCTGGCCGGGTATGCGGACGCCAACTCCGTTAACCGGACCAGAGAGGATCAAAGTGCTGACGCTGTCGAACCGCTTGATCTCGCACGACATGGCCCGGACCGCAGCTTTCCTCCAGGCGAACCCGGCAGACATAATGGTGCTGCAGGAAGTCCATGCCCCTCGCCAGCTCGCACAGCTGATGGCCGATCACCATGCCTGCGCAGACAACAACATGCTGATCCTCAGCCGTTGGCCGCTTGGTCCGCCGCGAGCGGAAAGCACCGCGCGACAGCTGTTCTGCGATGCGGAAATCCCGACGGGGCCTGTGCTCGTTGGCGGAGTCCACCTGCCCAAAGCACGACTCGATCCCGCCCACCAGAACAGGGGTCTGGCACGACTGCTGACTGCGCTGGAAGAAGCGGATCGCCCAGTGATCCTGGCCGGGGACTTCAATACGACGCCACTCACGAAACCTTACCGCCAGATCCGGAATCTGCTGGACGACGCCTATGCGACAGCGGGCAAGGGGTTTGGCATGACATTTCCGACCACAGCTCGCCCGTTGCTTGGGCTTCTGGGACCATTCCTACGCATCGACCACATCTTCTACAGTCCTGTGTTCGTGGCGACAGAGACGGAGGTGCTTTCGGACCATCCGGCAGGAGCGGACCACTTCCCCGTCCGCACGATACTCGCTCTGAAGGCAGACTGAGATGCCCGGCTGGCCCGCATATGCAGCACTTTTGGCCTGGCCCCTGGTGGCAGTCGTGCACTTCAGAATACTGCCACGCCCGAATGCGGTGATCTGGACTGTGCTTGGCGGCTACCTCGCTCTGCCCGTAGCGGTCAGCTACGATCTGCCGATCCTACCTGCCATGGACAAGAGCACCCTACCGGCGCTCTCGGCTTTGGCCCTCTGCCTGTTGACGACCATTCGAACCAGCGGGACATGGTTGCCGCGGGGAACCCTCGCCCGTGGTCTGTTGGCGATCTTCCTGGTTGTCCCGCTCATCACAGCACTTCAGAACCCTTCGCCCGTGGATGCGGGTGGCGTCGCGTTACCTGGGATGACGCTCTATGATGGAGCATCGCTGGCGCTGGAACATCTGATGCTTGCGATCCCGTTCCTGCTCGGACTCCGCTTTTTCGCCAGTCCACAGACCCACCGCACACTCGTCGCAGCAATGGCTGTCGGGGGGATCATGTACAGCCTGCCGATCCTGATCGAACTCCGGTTGAGCCCCCAACTGCACAACTGGGTGTACGGGTTCTTTCCACACAGCTTCGCCCAGCAGATCAGGCAGGGCGGCTATCGACCAGTGGTATTCCTCGGGCACGGATTGCTGGTCGCCACCTTTGTGGCAGCGGCCTTGGTTGCGGCTTCGGCCATGTGGCGGAGCAGCAACGGACCATGGCGGCAGCGCTGGGCTGCTGCCGCCGCGCTGCTGGCCGCGCTGCTGGTGCTTTGCAAATCGCTAGGAGCGCTGGCGCTCGGCGCGCTGGGCGCGGTGGTTGTGGCTCTGGGCGGGCGCAGGCTCGCCAGGCTGGCAATGCTGGGGGTGGTCGCGATGACAATCGCCTATCCCGCACTCAGAACAAGCAATGTCCTGCCCGTTTCCGCGATCGTGACCACAGTCGAGCAGGTCCGGCCGGAACGCGCGCAATCGCTGCGTTTTCGGCTCGACAACGAGACGATCCTGTTGGCGCGGGCGCAGGCCCGGCCCGCCTTCGGATGGGGCGGTTGGAACCGCAATCGCGTCTACGACTCGCGAGCTCGGGACATCAGCGTCACGGATGGGAGGTGGATCATCGTACTCGGGCAATTCGGCTGGGTCGGATACCTCGCTGAGTTCGGGTTGCTGTGCCTTGGCCTGCTTCTGCTCTGCGGGCCGCATGGCCGCTCCTTGCCGTTTGCGACGGGGGCCGTTGGCGTATTGCTGGCCATGAACCTTCTAGACATGCTGCCAAATGCATCCATGAGCCCGCTGACCTGGCTGATGGCCGGTGCGATGCTGGGTGCAGCGGAGGCGCGCTACCGCGCAAGGGCGCCAACCTCGGATACCCCGTCCAGCAGAGGCGAGATGATCATGCGGGCGCCCGCGACGCTGAGGTGATCATCATCGAAATACGCAGCCACCCCGCCCGGCGCGGCATAACAGTGCCGGGCATCGCAGAGGGTTTCTGCCGGGTGGAGCACCTCGACCTCAAGTGACTCAAGGTAGCCGAGAAATTCGCGGTGCCGGGTGTCATACGCCTTGCGCGACTGGACCGGCAGCGCAGGCTGAGATGCGGAACGGATATGGAGTGCGATATCGCGGCGCAGTTCCGGAACCGGCGCCATGATGATGATGCGGCGGCCTGAACCCCGCAGCTTCCCGACAATCCTCGTAAGCTCCGCCTGATATCGTTCAGGCGGGCTACGCTTCACATAATCGACCTCCAGATAGAGTGCATGCCGCCATGTCAGCACGACATTGCGAATGCTCGGTTCGGCCGAAAGCCGTGCCAATGCCTGTTCAAGCCAATCCACACAGTCCTCGTGCGGACCGGCCGGACTTAGTGCGGGCGGACAGGAACTTGCCGTCAGGTGCAACAACCCCTCGCCGCGTGCGGCCACGCCCTCACCCAACGCATAGGCCAACTCCACACCGTGGCTGTCGCCGAGGACGGCCCAACGCGGAGGGTCCATGCCGTAGATACAATCACGGAACTTATGCACCACGCCGTGGCAGCGCTCGCGCTCCGGGCTCGCGAGTGCGCTAGCGAAGAGCGTCTGTTTCTCCGGCGAGAAGCGTTGCACGGGCATACCCTTTGTCAGATCCGCTGTCAGACCGAAGCCCACGAGCACACACCCCACCACGCCAAAGGCGACGGCGCGCAGATTGGGCCAGGGACCTTGCCGGAGCGGCTGTTCGACCAACCACCATGTCAGTGCCGAGAGCACCAGGGTCACCGCGACCAACCCGGTCATATCCATAGGCGTGAGTGGCTCCAGCCGCCCCACCCGCGCGAAAGCGAACACAGGCTGGTGCCAAAGATAGGTGCTGTAGCTGAGTAGCCCCAAAGCACGCAGCGGCGCGATGCTGAGGATGCGCGCAACCGGCGTCCCCGAATGCCCGGACCCCAGCACGAGAGCCGTCCCAGTGACCACCGCCACGTTCCAGGCCCATGCTGACCTGCCATCATGGTTCCCGAGCCCCAGGGCCAACCCCACAAACACGAGGCCAACGGGACCGCCCCAGACCGGGCCGATCCACCCATCGCGGGAGATCCACGCCACCAGCGCGCCTGCCAACAGTTCCCAAACCCGGAATGGGGCCAGATAGAAAACCATATCCGGAAGGCTTCGCGAGAACTGCACGAAGACGATGAGGCTCGCCACCGCCAATACAGCAATCGCAACTCCGGCCCACCTCCGCGCACCGCGCCAGAGCACCAGCATGGTCACGGGAAAGACGAGGTAAAATTGCTCCTCTACAGCAAGGCTCCAGGTGTGGATCAGCGGGTTTTCGGCGGCAGCTGGCGCGAAGTATCCAGCATTCATCCAGAACAGGAAGTTCGAGCCGAAGACGGCCAGCGCCACGAGGGCCTGCCCGAATTGCTCCATGGCAGCGGGCGGCAGCAGCAGCCAGGCGAACGGCACGCAAGCGAGCGCCACCACCCCAAGCGCGGGCAGGATCCGTCGCGCACGGCGGACGTAGAAGTCGCGGAGCGAGAAGCGTCCCGCCGCGAGGTCACCGACGATTTGCCGCGTGATCAGATAGCCGCTGAGCACGAAGAAGATGTCCACACCCAGGTGCCCGCCCGGCAATGGCGCGCCCGCATGCGCCATCACGACCGCAGCGACCGCAATCGCACGGATCCCGTCGAGCTCCGGCCGGTATCTCATCGACAACCTGCCCGCACCTGCCGAAGACACACCGATGGTCAATCCAGCACCTGCAACTCGTTGTCCAATGGTGGCCAGGCCACGTAGTCGCGCCCGCGGAATTTCTCGCGGTCATCCAGCTCGATCGCCGAGATCGTTCGGCAGGTGCCATCGTGCCCGATCTGCTGGATACGGTAGCCCAGTTCCGTGAGCAGGCCATGGATCTGCGCTGCTCGGACCCTATTGCGCTGCGCGGTGGGTCCGGGCAATGGCACTCGATCCTCCCCGCGAAAGTTGGGAAGAACTTCGAAGAAGACCACCGGGTGCGCGTTCGCGAGGGTGTGCCTCAGGCCCGCCAAGACTTCGAGTTCCGCGCCTTCTACGTCTATCTTCAAGACCCCGGGCTCAGACATACCAAGCTCCGCAAGCACATGATCGCCTACCCTTGCCATCACCCAATGCGCGCGGGCACCCGGCCGTGGTTTGGCCGACGCCATCTCATCAAAGCTCCCCTTGCCATGAAGCGCGAACAGGCCCTCACGATCCGAAAGGGCGAGAGGCAGAACCTGTGCATGATCGAGGCCGTTGTCTTCCAGGAACTGCCCGATGCAAAAGCAGCAGCCGACCTGCGGTTCAAAGCCCAGATATGGCCGTGCCGAATCAATGCTGAGCACCTTCAGCAGCGTCTGACCCGTGTTGGCACCCACATCCACGAACGGACCCTGGCGGCTGGTCATCGCCCGGGCAAACACTCGGATTAATTGCGGTTCATGTCCGAGCGTTGTCGCCTGGCGGTTCGCCAGATAGCCCCGTACCCGGTAACCTCGGTCGCCAATCTTCATCTGCTCACCCAATTGGTGGCGCACGCGGGGCATGTGATGGGTCAGTCTGCTGGTCATGAGTTCTCCGTCAGAACCGGTAGCCGCCGTCGTGGGAGGAGGCGATCGCACTCAAGAGCGAAAGGGAAAGTCTCATTCTGTGTGGCTCATCAGTTCGGGCTTGGATTGTTCTGCTGACCATCCGGCGGACCAAGTGGGGAGACAAACGGCACCTCGGGCAAACCCACGTCCGGCAACCCATCGTCGGCAATATCAGCGGTCTCTAGCGCCGAGTTGCCAGGACCCGCCGCGTAGAGCTCCGCGGTGTCTTCCGAATCTGTTGTGGCGTTCGCGAGGGCCGAATAGATGAGTTGGGCGGATGCCGGGGCGAGCCCGGTCAGGACCGCCGCGATCTCGAAGGCCTCACTGCGCACAAGTTCCCGAGGGGTGCCCGCGTCCTGGACCCCTAGGATCGCAGCGGTGGCCTGTTGTGCCGGTTGGCCGCCGCAGTTCCGGTGAGCCTCCGCGACCAGAATGTCCGCTTCTGCCGGAACAGCCTCCGAGCCCGCGCGGATAAGTTCGACTCGTATCCCGGGGGGCACCTCACACGGCACGCGGGCGATGACCTGCGCGGGCGACGCTACACCCAGTAGCGCTGCCTCGAAAAGAAGCGTCGGCGCGACCTCGGGATGTGTCAGCACAAGTTCCGCAATATCACCTGGTGTTTCCGCGACAACCAGCGCCTCCAACGCAGGTGGTGGCAAGGGTTGATCCGTTGCCGCCTGAGCTGAGTTGACGATGGTCGTGCTGAGCAAGGCGATTGCCAAAAGGTTCCGCATCTCAAGCCCCTCAGCGCAGCTTCAACGGTACGCGTTCGCCCGCGCTGAGAACCTGGTGACAGTCCGGACTGCAACAGACTGCCGTGAGAGCGACCTTTTTCATGGCAGAGATCCTTTCTGGATGTAGGAATACCGGCGCGCTGTGCGCCAGATGACAGCGAAACGAGGGCTGCGATCAGTGAGCTCTGTGAAGACAGACCGCGCGCGGTTGCGGGCATGGACCATGTCTCGCATGAGTCGACGACGGTCTGGGTGAGTCAGTTCGCTCCAGTACCGTGCACCCAGTTGAGCGCGCCGGAGCGATAGATTCTGGGAGTTAGGCGCTAGACGCCAAGAGTGTGACAACGCCAGACGCGCGGCTGCATCATCGCCCTCGTCATGCTTAGCCCACGCGAGGTCGGTCCAGATGTATGCGTTGGCGGGAGCGTTGCGGAGGGCTGCTTCCGGCGTAACTTGGCTCTGCGACCAAAGCAGGTCACCTATCGCCCCGATGGCAGCAGACCCACCAAAGCCGAGCAAGCAGACCTGACAGGCTAGCAAACCCCAACGCGACAACACGGCATGGACCTCCAGGCTCCCATGCGAGGGGGCCGAGGTCCGGAGCGCGCCGTCAGTGCTTCAGGGGCCGTCGTCGGAGATCCGATAGATCGGACTTTGCCACTCGCACTGGCAGCTCGGCCCGTTCTGTTCTGGAAGCCAGGGCGGCCAACCCGAGGGTCAATACCGCTCCTCCCAACCAGAATGCCAGCAGCGCCGGCAGCTCCTCCACCCCGCTGACCGCGAGGCTCAACCCAAACAGCAATGCCAGGGTATAGCCCCTGGCGACATGTGAAAACGCCCGAAACCGCACAGCACCACTCGACTTACAACTACTACCAAACACGACTGAGCGTCGGCGCGACTCGTTAATATCCGGTCAACAGTCTCTAAAATTCGAGCTATCTTTGGATCATGTGAGATCGATCCGGGGGAACCAACGCGGTGGGTTCGGGGCCACAGTTCTTTAACGGTATCTGTAAGCCGGAACGAAACGGCTTTGCGTTAAATGCTTCGCTTATCGAATGTACCGGCGAGCTCAAGGCACGTCCGGGTCCACGTGCGAATGGCGCGGATGTCCGTATTGCCGTGAACGAGGCAAGAGCGGGCGGCGAAGGCTCTTCCTTTATGCGCACATTCGCGGTTCTGCTTGTCCTTGCGGCCTGGGCGCAACCTGCTGCCGGGTTTGCCGGTGCGGCGCCTCAGTCGGAGTATCGGCTGCATCCGGGTCCTCAAGGGTACCACGCCATGTGCGCGCGGGCTCCGCGGCTGTGCATGCATGATAGGCGAGCGGGACGCAGTGCCGGCTCATCACCGCCAGTACATCTCGGCCCAAGTGGTCTGACGGCTCTTCAGACTCTGAACGCCGAGTTGAACCAGCGCATCCGCCCCACATCCGATCTTGAAGCGCACGGTGTCGCCGATCACTGGTCCCTTCCGGGGCAGATTGGCGACTGCGAGGACTACGTGATCGCCAAGAAACAGGCGCTGCTGGCACACGGATGGTCGGCGGATCAGTTGCTCTACGCAGTTGTCCAACGCGGTACCGGTCACCATGCTGTATTGATCGTGCGCACAGACCGCGGCGAGCTGGTGCTCGACAATCTCCACGATCAGATCCTGACCTGGCAGGAGAGCGGTTACCGATTCGTTACCCGCCAATCCGCGTCGGCCCCAGATCGCTGGGTGCACCTGACCCGGAATGGGGCGTCCGCCGCTCTTTTCACGAGATAGGAGTTAACGCTTACCAAAGCACGCCCCGATCTGACCCAGACCGGTCCACGCTGGAACGGTTTTCGCGCCATTGAGTACGCCTGGCGCCCGTGTTTACCTAGTCCTCGCCGAGAATGGCGGTTCCCGGGCCGAAGCCCTCCCTTGCCTATTGGAGAGTTGTCGTGCCTGTCATTGAGTTTACCCCTGCATCTGGAAGCCTTCTTGTTGGCAACACCATTGATGCCGGCCATTTCGGCACGAACTACCTGTTCAACCGGGAGAGCTTTGACGAGAATATCGGAAGCGGCGCCTTCGACGAGACGGCGACCCATCTGGGCATTTCCCATCTGCGCTATCCCGGTGGCACGATTGCAGAGACTCAATTTGATCTGGCCAATCCCGACAACACGCTTCAAGCGACCAACCTGTTGACGGGCGGAGCGATCCCGCAGACGGCGCAGCACCGGCTAACGCCTTTGTCGGATTTCCTGACCGCGGCCGCGGCCATGGATGCGCAGGTGACGGTCGTCCTGCCAACAGCCAGATATTTGGATGCGATCCAGGCAGGCGGCTCCGCACTGACGGCAGTCGAGGCCGAGGTGAAGGCTTTCATCGTCTGGCTCATGGACCAGCCCCAAGCAAGTAACGTTGAGATGCTGGAGATCGGCAACGAATACGCAGCGCTCGGACTGACCCCCGCGGAGTACGGCCAGATCGCAAACCTCATGATCCAGTGGGTTGCCGAGGCTTTGGATGCCGCGCCCGGTCCGGATCCTGAGATCGGGCTGCAGACGTCGCCCCGTGCCGCCCGGCTGAACGAGACGCAGACGATCGTCAACCAGCTCTCGAACGACGCAAAAGCCGAAGTCGATGCAGTCATCCTGCACAACTACCGCCCCACACCCTGGGAGCAGGCAAACACGACGGCAGGAAAGTTCGACCACGCAACCCTTGTCGAGAACATGCTGGGCCGGGAGTTAACCCGTGCCCTGACCGAGTGGAATGTCGGCAATGCCAGCCCGAATGACGGGCTGCTGCAAGGTGCGGGCATGTTGGAAATGTTCAACCAACACGCGCGCGAGGGGGTGGACATCGCCCATATCTGGCCTTTGTTCGAGAACAATTCGACCAGGCTGGCCGCTGATGTAACGGACCCGGACGAGGTCGCCGACCTGATGATCGGTGGTGAGATCTTCCGCCAGATGAGCACCAGCTTGCGCGGCGCACAGGTGGTCAACATCGACCCCAACATTCAGCTGGATGGAGACGCGGCACCGGATGCTCTGATCCATGCCTACGCCTCGGGCACGGTTGGTGGTGCTGTGCTGTTCGTCTCTTCGCTGGAGGCGACGTCGATGGAAGTAACATTGGACCTGTCTGCCATCGCAGGTCTGACAAGTGGCGCGCAAGACCTCTGGATCACCCGGACAGGCGTCGCGGAAGGCGTGGACCCGACCTCCGCCTCGGCAACGCCGGTTGTGCATTCATGGGCCGCCGATGCAGCCGAGGCTGTCACCCTGACATTGGGTGCCCACGAGATACTGCGGCTGGAGTACTCAGGCACTGGCCTGCCAGTGACGGTTCTGAGGGACGCGGACGGGGTGCAAGACTTCCGACTAAACACGGGTTCTGAGATTGTCGTGCTGGGTGACGATGGCGATCGGGATCTGGTGCGAGACTTCCAGGTGGGGATCGACCGACTGGACATATCGGCATTGGGCATCGCGGAATTCTCAGATCTGCAGATCGTCGAACGTCTACGCAGCGACGGCTCGGTAAGCTGGATCGAAGTGCAGGACCGGCTCGGTGGCGCCGAGGTGGCCCTGCGATTTGCCGACGGCCCACTGAACGGTGATCGGCTTGAGGCCGAGAGCTTCATCTTCGCCGCTGAGGCGGCGCCGGGACCGATTGACCCCGGTGGGCCTGACGGGATTGGTTTCGACGATATCAGAGCGACGGATGCAGGCGAGGTCTTCCGGTTGGCGGATGACGGCGTACGCGACCTGCTGCGCGGTTTCGAGTTGGGTCAGGACCTGTTGGACGTCTCGCTTTGGGGTGCGGTGGACATTGCCGATCTCGATATTGTGAACCTTGTACGCAAGTCCGGAACGGTGAGTTGGGTGCAGATCAGCGACCGCGCGGGCGAGGCAGAGCTCGCGATCCGGTTCACCGGCGCGCCATTGGATGCCGAGAACCTCACGGCCGCGCACTTTGTGTTTGCGGACGAGGCGGGTCCCCCGCCCGAAACGCCACGTGTCGTGGATGGTGCCGGTTTTGACGATCTGCGCGGGAAACTGGGAGCGGAGGTCTTCCAGATGGCCGACGACGGCATCAGAGATGTCGTACGCGGCTTTGAGCTAGGCGTAGATCAGCTGGACCTCCGCGCCCTCGGAGCCGAGGATATGTCGGACATCACCCTGACGGATATCCGGCGCAAGGACGGCAGCGTGAACTGGATCGAGGTGCGCGACGCATCTGGCGAGGCAGAATTCCTGTTGAGGTTCTGGGACACCTCCTCCCAGAGCGCGAGCCAACTCACGGCTGACGACATAATCTTCGTGTAGGGCGAGACGGCCGCTTTGTTTGCCTGACCCAATTCTGCGACCGGGCTTCCCTTGAGAGGCGATGTCCGGTAGGTTCTCCTCAACCAAAAAAAGTCGCCGAGCGGGAGAGCAGCATGGCGGAATCGCGTCAGAAAGTCCTTTTTGGGCGGGCATTGAGGCATGCGGGGTGGGCAGCGGTTTTGCTGCCTCTGTTCGCCTGTGCCGAGGGTCAAGTCGGAGTGGAACTTGCGAAGCGGGCCAATCGCGCGCTTGATGCCAATCTTGCATTGGCGGATCCGCTGCCTCCGCAGACACAGCAGAACGCCGCTATCTCGCCTTATCTAAAGCCCGCGCCGGAGGTGTTCGAGGCCACCGGCATTGCGCAATGGGACGGCAAGCGGACCTTGCAAGGCGTTTGGGTTGCTCACCCGCTCGCGACAACCGCTCGTCGCGTGAGGATCTTCAATACTGAGAACAATCAAGCTGTGGACGGTGCGCTGTTCAAACGCGACGCAGCGCTGACCGGAGCATCTGTGCTGATCTCGTCCGAGGCAGCGCAGAAACTGGGTATCGAGCCCGGCGGCAGTGCGGAACTGCGCATCGTGGCTGTAACACCCGTGCCGCGTAATCAGGTCGCCGAAGCCCCGGCTGCGGCCGAAGTCGCGGATGACCAGACCGACGAACCGGTAGAGAGCCAGGTCACGCAGGAAGCACCCCAACCTGAAGCTGAACCCGAAACCGAACCCAAACCTGAACCGCAGAAACCGGAAGAGCCTGTCATCGCGGCTGTGGCACCCAAGCCACGCCCGGCGGTTCCGGAAGAGCCTGCGGCGAAGGAGCCTGTCAAGGTTGTGAAGCCTGCCGCGCCCGCAGCACCGGAAGCTCCCAAGGCTGCTGAGAAGCCGGAGCCAGCAAAGAAAGCAGCGCCTAAACCTGAGCCGGTAAAGGAAGCCCCAAAGCCTAAAGTTGTGGCAAAGGCGAAACCGGAACCGCAAAAGCCGGAAGCTTCTGACACAGACGGCGACTTCAAGTGGGAACAGGCGGCTGCAGATGCGGCAAAGAAACCCGAGCCTGCGAAGGTTGCCAAGCCCAAACCCGAGAAGGCAAAGCCCAAGAAGGCCGCCGCCAGCAAACTACGTCAGCCCTTCGTGCAGGCCGGTGTTTTCGGAGTGCCCGAGAATGCGCGGCGTCTGGTCAGCCGGCTCAAGAAGCGGGGCATACCTGCGCGTGGCAAGACGGTGACAAGTGGCGGGCGAAAGCTGACCCGCGTGCTGGCAGGGCCGTTCAGCTCGATCGCAGCGCGAAACAAAGCCCAGGCAACAATCCGCAAGATGGGCATGGCAGACGCCGTTCCAGTCCGGAGGTGATCATGATCGCGTGTCGTACGGTTCGCGCTGCGATGACGGCGCTCGTTGCCTGTTGTACACTTGCGAGCACGGCGATGGCGCAAAGCCAGGGAACTCCCGCGACGGCCGCGCTGGTGATGGATATATCCTCTGGCGCAGTCCTGCTTGAGAAGGATGCCGACCGGCCCATACCCCCTGCTTCCATGTCCAAACTGATGACGCTGAACATGGTTTTTGAGGCGCTGGAGCAGGGGCTCATCTCGTTCAATGACAAATTCCGCGTGTCGCCCCGGGCCTCGGCCATGGGCGGCTCCAAGATGTTTCTGCGCAAGGGTGAACTGGTCTCCATTCGTGATCTTGTACGCGGCGTGATCGTGCAGTCGGGCAACGACGCCGCCGTCGCGCTGGCGGAAGCGTTGGCAGGA
>JBCDID010000009.1:0-20983 GCA_038749355.1 Pseudomonadota bacterium
ATCAGGCGCACCCCAAAGGCGCACTCGTCGGGCGGGTCCATCCAGTAGGTGCCGTTCACTGGTGCGAACACCTGAGCCATCTCCGGTTTGCGGCATGCCAGTTGCCACGCCAGAGACGCGCCGTGGCCGAGACCAATCACAGTCAGCTTGTCGGGATCGACCCAGTGCTGCTGCTCCGCATCGGTCAGTACGGTGTCTATGAACGCCTCTTCGTCTCTACCAATAGGTTTTCGGGTCTTGTCCCCTGTCTTGAACGCATCCTCGTTTTCGATCTTGATATCGGAGCTTCTAAAGTACCAGCCGCGGTCCTTGCCCCGCACTAGGTCCCGTAACTCGCCCGAAGCATCTTGTAGCAAGTAGCGCATCTTGCTTCTCTGCGGTTTCAGAACCAGTCCTGGGTTGCGGCGAACGGAAACCCGAACGTACTTTCTTTGGCTAGGTTGTGGCATGATCACTGAGTGCCCTCGATCGAGGATGTCCCCAACCAGTCCATCATCATTAATCAATTCGCGCGTCTCCCTCCCCGCGTCATGCAGGATCATCACCACTGGTAACCGTTTCATGCGGTCGTAGTCTTGCGGCATCCGGATGAAGTACTCGCCGAGGGGCACCTTGCAGCCGCCTTCTTCACCTTTCAGCGGGCAGTCTCGTGCGGCGGCGTCGTGCAGACCAGTCCACAGGACAACAATGGACAGCGAAACGGCGACGACGATTCTGGAGAAGGTCATGAAATGTCTCTCTCAAATGAATACTCTGGGTGGAACGCTAACACATGCGCACCGGCGCATACACCCTATGCGTGTGTTCGAGCGTCACCGCCGGTAGCGAGTGCTCATCTGGTAGTTCTGACCGGGGCCAGTCATCTCCCAGGTGCTGAGCCATGTGCCGCGGTCGAACTCGTAGGAGATCTCGAACCGGGCATCCTCGCGGATCTGCAGCGCAATGGGGTCGCGGGTCAGGAAATCGTGGAAGGGACGCCCGTCCTCGTACTGCACCTCGATCCGCTCGTCCGGGTCCGCCGCATCCCCGAAGCGCCAAAGGGACGTCCGCCCCGTGTGGTAGTCATGCCCGTTGAACCTGAGTACGCCGTTCTCCAGGCAGGTCAGCCCCTCGCCGTCAAAGACGAACTCGGCCTGCCCCCAGACCTCTCCGATCACGCCCTCGCGGACGTTCTCGATGATACGGACCAGTTGCCACGGTCCCTCGAAATAGCTCTGCGTTGCGCGGATCATGGCGCTCTGCTACCCCGCGCCCGAGCACATGACAATGCGCACGAGACAATGAGGCCTGCATGATCCCCCGCTACTCCCGCCCCGAGATGACCGCCATCTGGTCGCCCGAGACCAAGTTCCGCATCTGGTACGAGATCGAGGCACATGCCTGCGATGCCCAGGCGGATCTCGGCGTCATCCCGCGGGAGGCGGCGGAGGCCGTTTGGAAGGCCAAGGATGTGGAGTTCGATATCGACCGCATCGACGAGATCGAGCGGGAAACCAAGCACGACGTCATCGCCTTTCTGACGCATCTGGCCGAGCATGTGGGGCCGGAGGCGCGGTTCGTGCACCAAGGGATGACCTCGTCCGACGTGCTGGACACCTGCTTCAACGTCCAGTGCGTGCGGGCAGCCGACATCCTGCTGGCGGATCTGGATGCGTTGCTGGCGGCGCTGAAACGCCGCGCCCATGAGCACAAGGACACCATCTGCATCGGCCGCAGCCACGGCATCCATGCCGAACCCACCACGTTCGGACTCAAGATGGCGCAGGCCTATGCCGAGTTCGACAGGTGTCGCGCGCGGCTTGCGGCGGCGCGCGAGGAAGTGGCAACCTGCGCGATCTCCGGTGCTGTGGGCACGTTCGCGGCCATCGACCCGGCGGTGGAAGCCCATGTGGCAGCTAAACTGGGACTGAACCCGGAACCCGTCTCGACCCAGGTGATCCCGCGCGACCGGCACGCCATGTTCTTCGCGGTGCTGGGGGTGATCGCCTCGTCGGTGGAACGACTGGCCACCGAGATCCGGCACCTGCAACGCACGGAGGTCCGGGAGGCGGAGGAGTATTTCTCGGCCGGGCAGAAGGGCTCGTCTGCTATGCCGCACAAGCGCAACCCAGTGCTGACGGAGAACCTGACGGGGCTCGCGCGTCTGGTGCGGGGCTATACGATCCCGGCGATGGAGAACGTAGCACTCTGGCATGAGCGGGACATCAGCCACTCGTCCGTGGAACGGAACATAGGCCCCGACGCGACCGTGACCTTGGACTTCGCGCTGGCCCGTCTGACAGGCGTGGTGGACAAGCTGCTGGTCTACCCCGAGCGCATGATGGAGATCGTGAACCAGATGGGCGGGCTGGTGCATTCGCAGTCGGTCCTGCTGGCGCTGACGCAGAAGGGGATCAGCCGCGAGGACAGCTACCGGCTGGTGCAGCGCAATGCCATGAAAGTCTGGGAGGAGGGCAAGGATTTCCTGACCGAACTTAAGGCAGATGCTGAAGTCACGGCTGCAATGTCTGATGAAGAGATCGATTCTCTCTTCAACCTCGCCCACCATACGCGTCATGTTGATACTATCTTCGGGCGAGTATTTGGGTAAATCGTGCCAGTTTCGGGCGGCCAGCCCCATGTTGTGTCAGGTGTAAATCCAGAATCTCTTTGCGTTTCCGGGCCTTGTGCGTAGAATTTTATGCAAATACCGATCACACGAGGTTTCGCTATGAGGTTTCTCGCTCTCTCGGCCGCAGCACTGTTCACGCTGGCCGGATGCACCACCGTCTTTGACGGCAACACGCAGGACATCACGCTCACGTCCAATGCCGAGGGCGCGACCTGCTCGATCTCGCGCAATGGCGGGATCCTGATCCCGGCCTCGCCGATCCCCGGCACGTTCCCGATCGAAAAGCGCGCGGGTGACCTGATCGTCGACTGCTCGGCGCCTGGCCATCAGTCGCAGAAGGTGGCGCTAGTCGCGGGCAAGCACCCCATGGCGGTGACAGGCGTCGCCCTCACGGGGATGCTGGTGAACGTCGGCACGGATGCGATTTCGCATTCCTGGCACGAGTACCAGGAGCGTGCCTACATCCACCTTCCGAAGAGCTGAAGCCAGCAACAGGTCTAATGACAACGCCCGCGCTGGCAACGGCGCGGGCTTTCTGCTGTCCTGCGGGCACCTAAGTTTAGTGATCAGCAATATCTCCGCGCGAGACTCCGCGCGTAGACGATTGGTGATCGAGGCGCGCGGCGATGGAGAAGTTCTTTGAACAGATGTCCGAAATGGTCGACGCCACGCAACGGTCGGCGGCCGAACGGGCACTGTCACCACGGGATTTCATGCAGCTCGCAGCGGACGAGGTCGACCGGTCAAGCCGCTATGACCGCCCGCTTGCCGTGGCCATGGTCTCTGTCGATGGTCTCGCGGTGCTGCGCAAGGTGGACGGGGCTGAGCGCGCCGAACAAATCATGGACCACATGTTCCACCATCTCGGCATGCTGGTGCGCGGGCCTGATCGCATCGCTCGCATCGGGCAGGCGGAGCTAGGCGTGATGATGCCGGAAACGACCTTGAAGAACGCCGCCATGGTCGCCGAACGCATGCGCGAGGGGCTGCAAAGCGAATCCGGTGCTGTAATTGGTGTGAAGCATCAGCTCGGTCTCAGCGTCGGCGTCGCCGCCCTGTCGCCGCGTGTGCGCGACCCCAAGCGCTTCCTGATGACCGCGTGTTTCGAGCTTCGCCGCGCGCAATCGGAAGGCGGCGATCAGGTCTGTGTGGCGTCCGCCGACACGGTGCGCTTGTCGATCCCGCGATCGGGCCAGATTCACTAGCCTCGAAACAAGAAGGGCGACCCGAAGGCCGCCCTACCTGTCCCCCGTCTGTCTCGACGGATTACTTGATCTTGCCTTCCTTGTACTCGACATGCTTGCGAGCCACAGGGTCGTATTTGCGCACGGACATCTTGTCGGTCATGGTGCGCGAGTTCTTCTTCGTCACGTAGAAGTGCCCCGTCCCCGCGGTCGAGTTGAGGCGGATTTTCACGGTCGTTGGCTTGGCCATCGTCTAATCTCCTTACCGGGTGCAGAGACCCGATTCCGCGCCTGGCGCGTTTCGAACCTGCTACGTACTGATATCCGTTCTGCTGTCAAGGGTTTGGCGCGGGTGCGCACGCAGGCGCCAAAGGCAGATGGCAAGATAGACGCACCCGGCCGCCGTCCCCAGCCACAACAGCCCGTCCGGCGGGATCGCATCCATCGCTGTGCCGAAGGCGGGCGGCGCGAAGAGCGCACCCAGACCGTAGGCCAGCACGACCGCGGCGTTGCCCTTGGCAAGCTCCGGTCCCTTGTAGCGGGAGCCGAGCTCGATCAGCGCCAATGTGTAGAATGCGACGGCAACGCCACCCCAAAGGAACACACCGGCAGCCGCGACCAAAGGCCCCTCGCCGAGGACAATGAGGGGCGGCACCACCACAGCCACTATGGCCGCCAGCACAAGCATCCTACGCCGGTCGTACCGGTCCGCCGCCCAGCCCACCGGCACTTGCAACGCCAGCGAGCCGAAGGCCAGCCAGAAGACCAGTTGCACCGCGGTCTCCTGCTCAAACCCGGAGCGCAGACCCCAGACCGAGATCAAACCCATCGCGCCGAACTCGATCACGCCGAACAGCACAACGCCCCAGACAATCATCGGATCAGTGCGGAAGAACTTCAGGAGCTCGAAAGGGCCCGGCGGGGTCTCGGCATCCGAGGGTGGCGCGTGCCCCCTGCCCAGCCAGACCGGCGCCACCGCGCCGAGGAAGATCGCGGCGGTGACGAGATAGATCGCCATGCCATCCACGCCAAACGCGTTCAGAAGCAGCGGTCCGATCATGTAGCTCGCCGAGAGGATCAGCACGTAGACCCCGATGATGCGACCCCGGCTCGCGTCAGGCGCCTGGCTGACAATCCAGTATTCCGACGCAAAGAAGAGCGCTGTCGCGGCGAACCCGAAGACCGGGCGCAGGGCTGCCCACCACCAGGGCGACTGAATGACCGGGATCAGCAGCATGGTTACGGTCAGCGCGAGCGCCGAGCCGACCATGAGGCGCACCAACCCGACACGCGCCAGGATCCTCGGCAGGACCGGGGCGGCCAGCACCATGGCCAGCGCGGTCATCATATGGTTCGCACCAATCAGCATGCCGGAGACACCCTCGCGCTCCAGCAGTACCGCGAACAGCGGCACCGTCAGGGACAGCGAGACCGAGACCACGGCCATGGCCACGACCGGCGCCGCCCAGGGCAGGCACTGACGGAGCCACGCGGGCATATCTTCAGATCTCGTCGATGAAGGACTTGCCGTCCTGCGTATAGAAGAACGGAATCGACCGCTTGGTAGCCGGCGTGTCCAGCCGTGCCTGCACCTCCGCCAGTACGACACCGGTGATGAAGGGCAGGTCGAGATCTCGGGCCTCGGCGATTGTCAGCCAACTCAGGTGGCTCAACTCGTCCGCCGCACGGGAGAAGTCATCCGGATCGTTCGACAGGACCGCGGCGTCCGCCAGGAAGAACCGCGCGTCGAACCGCCGCGGTCGGCCGGGGGGCGTGATGGCGCGGAAGATCATCGAGAGGCAGGCAGCGTTGGGCCGGTACCCGGCCGCGTAGAAGTCCACCCACTCGCTGGGCGGGGCCTCGGGCCCATCGCCATCGCAGGAGATCGCCAGCCCGGTCTCCTCCCAGAGCTCCCGGATCGCGGTCAGTGCCAAAGCCGCACTCAGATCGCGCTCGGATCGAGCCGCCAGATGCGCCGCGACGTCCTCCGTCAAGGGGGCCGCTGCCGTAACCTCGTGATCCTGCGGGTCGATCGCACCGCCGGGGAACACGAACTTGGAGGGGAAGAAGGCCGCGTTCTTGCCGCGCTGGCCCATCAGCACCCGGGGCGCGCCCCCATCCTGGCGCACAAGCACCACGGTCGCGGCATCGCGGATTGCATCCTTGGCAGGCTTGTCTGACATCTGGCTCCCCCGGTTTGCGGGGACTATGAGGCGGGACCCTCGCCCTGTCCAGCACGGGTCGCGCCGTCGGCCTTCACGCCCGGCACCCGGCCGTCGCCGAACCCATGCATGCCCAGCGCCCATTGGACGCCGACAACCGCACCCTTCACCCGGGGCAGCAGCAACAGCGTCAGTGCCAGTGTCATAGCGGGCCAGACGGCCCAATAGACCCAGACCGGCGGCGACCAGGCGAACTCGACCGTGATCAGCGCCGAGATGAGGATCTTGCCGACAATCGCGATTACCAGATAGGCAGGCAGGTCATCGGCCCGGTGGTGATGCAGGTGCTCACCGCAAGAGGCGCAGGAGCGGCGCACCTTGAGATAATCCTTCATCATCGGCCCGCCGCCGCAATTCGGACACCGCCGCCGCCACCCGCGCAGGGCGGCACGCATCACCGATCGCTCGGCGAGCGGGGCGCGTGGACGAATATCGGGATCATATCTCATACGCAAAAGATATGCCTGTCCTGCCAACTGAACACTCTGCCAAACTGTCTTGCGGCACCATGTCGCGAAGATCCGGCAGCGAGGATGAATTTGTGCAGGACCGGCGACGGATCACGCGCAGCCCCCCGTTCTTCCTGCAAGACCTTATGGGCAAGAGAGCATGAACAAGGAGTTGAGCAGATGAAGAGCGCATTCTGGGTGATCGGTGTTGGCACGGCCGTCCTCCTCGGCGGAGCGGCACTGGCGCAGGACCGCGGGGCAAAGCTGTTCGAAAAGGTCGATGCCAATGGCGACGGCCGGATCACGCAAGGCGAGGCGGCCGAGTTCCGCGCTGCCCGCTTCGCCCGCATGGACGAAAACGGCGACGGCGCGCTGACGCTGGCCGAGATCCAGAGCGCTGCCAAACGCCGCGTGCCGGAACGGGCCGCGAAAAGGTTTGAAAAGATGGATGGCAACGGTGATGGTGCCGTGACCCGGACCGAGTTCGACGACCGGGCACGGGCGCGCTTCTCCCGGATGGATGCCAACGGGGACGGGGCGCTGACCCGCGAGGAAGTCAAGGCTCTGAAGGATCGCCGCCGCGGCGGCTGACGGAGCCGCAAAAGGGGGAAAGGGCCGCCATCCAGATGACGGCACGGCCGGACGATAGCGCCGCGGATCGCGACGCAGAACTGCTTCAGCGCTTTGCCGCCGGAGACCATTCGGCTGCGCGGGAGCTGACAGAATCGCTCCTGCCCGGTGCGCTGAGGCAGGCATGGCGGATGCTGGGCGACCAGGCGGAAGCCGAGGACGTGGCCCAGGACGCGATGATGCGGCTCTGGAAACAGGCCTCGGACTGGCGTGCGGGCGAGGCACGGGTCTCCACCTGGCTCTACCGGGTGGTGCACAACCTCTGCATCGACCGCATCCGCAAGCGCCGCCCGCAGGTGCCCGTAGAGGACGCGCCGGAGCCGGTCGATCCGGACCCCTCCGTGCTCGACCGGATGGCGCAGAGTGACACGGCCAAGGCAGTTGCCGAGGCCATTGGACAACTGCCGGAACGACAGCGCCAGGCGCTGATCCTCCGGCACTTTGAGGGGTACTCAAACCCGGAAATCGGGGATGCGATGGAATGTTCGGTCGAAGCCGTTGAAAGTCTGCTTGCACGGGCAAGGCGGCAACTGGCGTCCATCATGCAGGATCAGAAAGAGGCGTTGGGCTATGGCTGACGACACGGATAAGAGGATGGACGACGCACTCGCGCGATTGGCGCGGGACGTCAATGCAGGCGCGCCACGCCCGGACGCAGCACTTGTGGAACGCGTGACGGACGATGCTGCGGACCTGCTGGTGGCGGATGGGCTGGCCGCGCTCGCAGACGAGGTAAACGCCCGTGCGCCGCGCCCCGGCGCAGATCTGATGGCGCGGGTGCTGGCGGATGCGGCAGCGGTGGCCCCTGCCCAGGCGCATGCACCGACTGAGACCGCGCCTGCCCGCCCACGAGGTGTCATGGACATGCTCTTCGGCTGGACCGGCGGCACGGTGGCGGGGGTCTCCCTCTGCCTGACCATGGGCGTCGCGGTCGGCATGGAGATCGCGCCGGAACACATGCCGCTCATGGGTGGCGAGACAATCGAGGTCGCTGAGGTCGACCCGATGGGCATCATGCCCGAAGATTTCCTCTGAGACGCGTGGGGGCGCTTAGGGCATGACAAAGACCGGGGTGGTAGGCAAATCGCAGGGCGGCTGCCCGGGATGGGTGAAGCTGCTGCTGGTAGGCTCCCTGATGCTGAATGTGCTCGTGATCGGCGTGATCGCGGGTCACCAGATGCGGGACAAGGACGACAAGAGTGGGAACCGGCAGGTCGACTGGATCCTGCGGCTGGTGCCCGAGGATCGCCGCGACTTCACCAAAGCCCACTTCCGGGACATTCGCGAGCCGCTGAAAAGCCTCCGGACCGAGCGCCGTCAGCATCTGACCCAGATCGTCACCGCGATCCGGACGGAGCCGTTCACCGCCGACAATCTGAACAAGATCCTGACCGCCCGCCGCGATGCGGGCTCCGAGACCCGCTCGCTCGTGCATGACCGGTTGGTGGTCCTGATCACCGAGTTCTCCCCGGACGAGCGCGCCTATTTTGCGAAGGGGCTCGAAGAGAGAATCGCCAACATGCAGCGGCGCCGGAGCGGCAACTGAGCCCGCGCTCCGACTGAAGGTCGTCGGAGGTCAACTGCCTTCGATATACACTCGGATATGGCGGATATCCTGGGATTTCATATCCCGATATCCCGTTTGCGGACATACACAGGGACGGGCCGCGGCTATATCAATGAAACAGAATTCGGGCCCGCGCCACGCCCCATGGCAGCACCTTCGCCGCCACGAAATCGAGCCCGCGCGACTTGATCTTCTCGGCCTTGATCGCCCGCTTCAGCCGATCAGTGAAGAACAGCCTGCTTCCTAGCTTTGGGTCTGCCCATAGATCCGCGCCAGCAGCTGAAGATGCACGCACGGCGAGCTCATCAGGCTCGTACGTCTCGCCCCACATCGCAGCCGGGAGTGGTTCGGTTTTGCCCGGCGGGATTGGCAAGCGGATGTTCTTCGACTCCTCCGGCACCAGTGTTGGTTTGGTCTCGGAGATCTGCACCAGATAGTGTGGCGGATAGTCCGAGAGCGTCTTTCCATCCGCCTTGTAGATCGGCACCTCGATCAAGCGGGTCGCTCCCAAATCGAACGGAACCAGCACGTCGCGGAACTTTTGGGAGATGACCAGCATCCCACCTGCGATGAGCATGGCGTCTGCAGCAGATGCCTTGATCTTGCCCCGACCCTTATCGAAGTGGAGGTACTTTGGTGAGTTTCGGCGCGCGTCTGGCTCCCAACGCCGATAGTCGTTTGCATAGTCGGCCGCCTGTTGGATGCCATGATCTTCAAGTTTGAAGTCGAGTTCGACGGAGATCTCGACCGAGTTGCTCAAGATCCGCGAATACCAGATCTTCGGCAAAGCCTCCGCCATCTGAAACCGCTCCAACAAATTGAAAAGCCAAAGAAAAAGGGGCCGCGGACGGCCCCTCCCTCACTCACTGGATCGCAGGGATCACTTCGGGACCCAGGCCTTCCAGCGGTCTTCGTTCTTCTCGACCCACTCGGCGACCACGTCTTCCATCTCCTCGCCCTGCTCGTCGATGCGCAGCATCATGTCGGCGGACTCGGCATTGGTCAGCTTGGCGTTCTGCATCAGCGCGACGATGTCCGGGTTCTTCTCAGCCAGCGCCTTCGGGCCGTACCACTGCGTCACGTCAGCCGGCCAGTCCGTGGCGGGCCATGCGGCGTCCGAGTACTCAGGCAGCTTCACCTCGACGAGGTCCATCACCGCGAAGATCCAGTGCGGCTCCCACGCGTAGGCGATGAAGGGTTCCTTGCGCTTGTAGGCGGCCTGCATCTCGGCGAAGTGGGCGGTTTCCGATCCGAGCTCGGTGACCACGAAGTCCACACCTAGGGTCTCCAGACGCTTGGCGTCCTCGCATTCCCAAGCGGCCACGGGACAGCCGATCAGTCGGCCCTTGCCACCAGACTCGAGCGTCTTGAACAGCTCCTTGTACTGGTTCATGTCCTCCCACGTCTTGAGGTTGGGCGCCTTCGCACCGTCGCCTTCCACGAGGTAGCGCGGGACATAGTAGCCCGAGGCCCCCACGATGCCCGTCGGCGAGTAGTAGACGATCGACCCATCGCCCCCATACTCGGTCACATACTTGTCCTTTACCGGGTCATACCCCGGCCAGCGCTCGCAGCCGAAATCCAGATCGCCCGCGATCATCCCTTCGTCCAGAGCGGTCCCGGACGGCATGGTGATGCGCTTGACCTTGTAGCCCATCTCGCTTTCCAGCACCGAGTGCAGGATCTCGCAGGTCACGGCCCCACCGGTCCAGTCAGGCACCGGTACCTTAAGGACGCCACCCGCCTGGGCCTGGGTGCCGAGCCCCAGCGCCATCACGGCCGCCGCCGCTGTCACTTTCATTGCGTTGTGCATGTCTCTTATACTCCCTGAATCGTGGCTGCCGTTCCCGGCAGGCCGTTTGAAAACGCTAACGGGCCATCGCAAAGGGGGCAAGAGGCCAGTCTTGCCTCAGTCGAGGCCCAGCGCCTTGCGCTGAGTCGCTGTCATGGCGTTGGTGATCCGGTCCAGCAGGATCGCCATCAGCGCGATTCCGATCCCCGCCGCCAGCCCCTTGCCCGTGTTCGCTGTGTTCATGGCGTCATAGACCTCCTTGCCCAGGCCCAGCCCCGCCACCAGCGGCGTCACCGTCTGCATCGCGAGCGCCATGATGATCGTCTGGTTCACGCCGAGCATGATCGAGGGCAGCGCCAGCGGCAGCTTGGCCTTCCAGAGCGCCTGCAGCCGGGTCGAGCCAAACGAACGCCCGACCTCGTCAATCTGCTCCGGCACCTGCCGGATCCCGAGCGCGGTCGTCCTGATGATCGGTGGGATCGCGTAGATCACGGTAGCAAAGATCGCCGTCGTCGGAGAGCCGCCAAAGAAGAACAGCGCCGGGATAAGGTAGACGAAGCTCGGGATCGTCTGCATTAGGTCCAGCACCGGCCGGATCAGCGCCTCCACCGTGCGCGAGTTCCCGGCCCAGATCCCCATAGGGATGCCCGCCAGCATGCAGAAGAAGACCGAGACCGTGGTGCCCGCGAGCGTGTAGAGCGTCAGCTCCCATAGCCCGACCGCCGCGCAGAACACTAACGCCAGCAGCATGGTCACACCCAACCGCCAGCCCGCCGCGGCCCAGGCACCGACCGAGAAAACCGCCATGACGTACCACCAGGGCAGCTCCGTCAGGAACCGATCCAGCGGGTTCAGGAAGTAGAGGTAGATCCACGCCTTCATGGTCTTCGTCACCAGAATGAAGGTCGGGTTCACGGTCAACCAGTCGATCGCATCGTCTACGGGGACGCGGATGCGGAATCGCCAGTCGCGGGGGTAGTCGCCGAAGGACACGATCCAGGCGTCGATCATGAGGATCGCGGCGAGGATCAGGACGCTCATGACGAGGAAGATGTTGCGGGCAACCCATCCGCCAGTCGCCGCCGCCAGCTTCTGCCCGGGCAACGCAAAGACACCCCAGACAGCGTCCAGCCCGCGTTCAATGGCCCTGGCAGGCGCATGCGGCTCCCAGCTCTGCGGCAGCAACCGAAACCGCATCTCGCCCGGCGCCAGTTGCAGGGTCACGGGTGGGCGGCTCATGGCTTGGCTCAGCCGGTCGAAGATCACGGCCATGGTCACGATGCAGAGCCCGGCCTCCAGCGCCGCCCCGACGCGAAGCTTCGTGATCGCCTTCCAGACCTGATCGCCAAGCCCCCCGCCCGCGCCCACGAACGGCGAGAAGACGGCGAGCGCCAGCGCCATCATGATCGTCTGATTGATGCCGAGCAGGATCGACGGCATCGCCTGTGGCACCTGCACCTTGGTCAGCATCTGCCAGCGGGTGGAACCAAAGCTCTCGGCCGCCTCGATCATGTTCTCCGAGACCTGCCTGAGCCCCAGATTGGTCAGCCGAACCATGGGCGGGAACGCATAGATCATCACGGCAATGGTCGCAGACGCCGCATTGGTGCCGAAGAAGAAGATGGCGGGCAGCAGGTACACGAAAGCGGGCATGACCTGCATGGTGTCGAGCACGGGGCGGATGGTGGCCTCGACCCGGTCCGATCGCGCGCAGAGCACCCCCACGGCCCCGCCCGCCACCACGCAAATCGCCACCGCGACGATCATCATGGCGAGCGTGGACATGGCATCGTCCCACACGCCGAAACCAGCCCAGATCAGCACGCCTGCAGCACAGAGCAACGCGAGCCGCAGCCCGCCATAGGCGAGCGCCGGCAGGGCAAAGGCCAGCACGATGACAGGCCAAGGCGCGAGCCAGAGGAACTCCTCCAACGGCTCCAGCACCGCGAGGATCCCTCCCGCAATCGCGCGCGTCAGCCAGCGATAGTTGGCCTTCAGCCAGTCCTCGGCCTGGTTGACCCATTCGACAAAGGGGAAGCTGCCGGTCAGCGCCTCGGGGATCCGCTGCTCCTGCCCGAAGACGAAGAAGAGCAGCAGAGAGACCACCGCAATGGACGCTGCCCACATCCCGCCTGTCATCCGGAAAGGCGTGGCCCCGGTTCCATTCTGCTCTGTCACTGTCGCCATTGGCCCCTCCTGAGCCGTCAATCACGCATCTTTGGCCATGCGCGTCAACTCAAGGATTTACGCTTGCCCCTGAGCCGCGGTTTTCCCAATGTGCAGTCAAGAGGGGTGCCATGACGGAACAGACGAAAATCATCTGCCGCGACATCTGGAAGGTCTTCGGGCCGAGCCCGGAGCGCGTGATGGCGACACTCGACCGGTCCGCGAGCCGCGCCGCCGTACAGGAAGAAACCGGCCACGTGGTGGCGGTGAAGGATGTCTCATTCGAAGTGCGTCAGGGCGAGACCTTCGTGGTGATGGGGCTTTCTGGGTCCGGCAAGTCCACGCTGGTGCGCTGTCTTTCGCGGCTGATCGAGCCGACCCATGGCGAGGTCGTCATTGACGGTGAGAACATCCTCGAATGTTCCGCCCGTGCGCTCCGCGATCTGCGTCGCAACCGCATGTCCATGGTCTTCCAGCATTTCGGCCTGCTGCCGCATCGCAAGGTGGTGGACAACATCGCCTACGGGCTGGAGGTGCGGGGGACACCGGTGGCCGCGCGGATGGACCGCGCGCATGAGGTGCTGGAGTTGGTGGGCCTGAAGGGCTGGGATCAGCACTACCCCCGCGAGCTCTCGGGCGGGATGCAGCAGCGCGTGGGGCTGGCCCGCGCCATGGCGGTTGACCCGGAGATCCTGATCTTCGACGAGCCCTTCTCCGCCCTCGACCCGCTGATCCGGCGCGAGATGCAGGACGAACTCCTGCGCCTTCAAGCCCAGATGAAGAAGACCATGGTCTTCATCACCCACGACTTCCTCGAGGCCATCAAGATGGGTGATCACATCACCATCATGAAGGATGGCGAGATCGCGCAGACCGGCACACCTGAGGAGATTGTGGCGAACCCCGCGAACAAGTACGTGGCGGATTTCTGCGAGGATGTGCCGCGCTACAAGGTGCTTTCGGCGGGCAAGGTCATGCGGCCTGCTGGTGCGGCTGCCGAGGCCCTGCACGCGCAAGGTCAAGGCATCCCGGCAGCGACGAAGATTGAAGATCTGATCGACCGAGCGGCTGAGACCAATCAACCCCTGCCGGTGACCAGCCCGGAAAACGCACTTCTGGGTGAGATCGATCAAACCATCATCATGCAATCCATGGTGTCCAAAGCCTGAGCTCCCGCCGAGCGGAGGGATGAATGAGAGACGGGGATACCGACGCCGACCTGTTCAACATGATAAAGGCTCACATCCGCCCTGAGTCCGGTCGCTTGAGCCACCAACAACGCGCCGAACTTATCGAGATGTTCACTGCGCCCAAGACCTGGACGGAGCCAAGGCTTCTTAAGGCGGAGTTCAAAAAGAGATCCCGAACAAGGACTGTTCCTCAAGGCCTACGTGTTTTGATCGTTCTGATTCTGATTGCCTTGTTCGCTTCCGAGATCGTTTTCCTGAATGTCCTACAGTTTCAGAACCGAGGACTCGCCTGGATGGGTGGAACCTCACTGCTGTTGGCAACGTTCGTCGGGATCGCCTATTTGGCCTGGAACATCTGGCGTGATCCGCCAGTGCTTGGGGACTCGATCAATCTGGGGATCTGGCTCTGGGGCGGTGTCATGATGCTGATCGCGTTTAATTTCGGAGCAGTCGTGTTGATCGTATCGGAGTGCATCAACCTCGAGCGGATGATACCCATACAATCGGGCCGTCCACCGCCACCGCTATTCGCCGTAGGTGCCTGCAACCGCGATCAGGTGCCAATCGTCCGCTTCTTCCTTGCGGCCAAGGAGTTCGGCACGTTGATAGCCGTTACGCTTGGTTTTGCGTCGATCGCCTGGGTGAACTTCTTCAAGAAGTAGACTAGAAATCAATTGTGGGCGGGTCCCGCAATGCACGAGGCTGGCCCCAAAGCAACACCCAATATCGACGATTATTGGCCAATTAGGCCGCTCTTGACCCAAAAAATGGGAAATTCCAGACTGCGCCACCTCAAGCCCCATGGATGGATAGGAGAGTCCAATGCTCGACACGAAATCCGCAATGCCAGAGTTCGACCTGCCGATCACCGATGATCCGCAGGCCTCCTTTACTCTGCCCGCGTCCTGGTACGTGGATCCCGCAATCTATGAACGTGAGAAAGCGGCGATCTTCTACCGAACGTGGCAATATGTGGGGCACAAGGGCTTCTTCGAGAACCCCGGCGACTATATGACTGTGCAGATCTGCGACCAGAACCTCTTCGTCATGAAGGGCGGGGACGGTGAGTTGCGCGCCTTCTACAATGTGTGCCGCCACCGGGCGCACGAACTGCTGCCGCATGGCACGGGCAATGTGAAATCCGCAATCGTCTGCCCCTACCACGCCTGGACCTTCAGCCGGGAAGGCGGCCTGCGCGGCGCGCGGTTCTCCAATGAGCGCCCCGGCTTCGACCGGTCCGATTATAGCCTCCGCCAGGTCCGGCTCGAATTGTTCTGCGACTGCGTCTTCGTGAACCTCGATGACGATGCGATGTCCATGGCCGAGATGGCCGGCGAGGTCGAGGCCGATATCCGTGCCCGCGCGCCGTTCATGGATCAGCTCGTCCCGCTGAGCGACCAGACGGACATGCTCGGCGAGACTGTCCAGAAGGCCGGATGGAAGGTCGTGGTGGACAACTATGTGGAATGCTATCACTGCCACCATGCGCACCGGGACTTTGCCTCGCTGATCTGCATGGACAAGTACCAGGTCGATTGCGGCCCCTATTGGTCACGCCAATTGGGAGAAGACATCCGCCACGACAACACCGCCTACTCGGTGGATCCGAGCACGGGGCATCAGTCCTCGGCGTTCTGGTACATCTGGCCGAACACCACCTTCGGAATCATGCCGGGCTCAGAGGAACTCGCGGTTTTTGCAATTCGTCCGATCGATCCGCTGACTTCGAGTTTCGAGGGTCATGTGTTGTCCGCCACGGGAAAGCCGAATGCCCCCCGAAACGAGTACACAGCCGCCATTCTGGCACCCGAGGACATCGCGCTCTGCGAGTCCGTTCAGCGGGGGCTTATGTCAAAAGGATATTCCCAGGGCCCGATCATCACCGGCGACAAGGCGTCCGGCCAGGGCGAACAGGGCATCCATCACTTCCACCGGCTGGTGCATGAATGGATGACGAGCTGAGGTTTGGCCCTGCGGGCTTCGGTGCATCATGGATGCACCCTACGCGAGGCGCCTCACCGGCGAGGTAGGCCTCCTGCTTCGCCCATATCGTTCCAGACTTCCTGGCACGTGATCCTGCCCGCCCGTGTCTCGAAGCGGTCGATGAAGCGGATACCCTCAAACGGCGTGCCATCAGGGCGTTCTCCGTAAAGCGTGCCTGCGACATAGACTGCCACGCTGTCGCCAAGCGGGACTTCCTCGACACGGTCGATCCGCTTGGCGATCTTGCGATAGCGGGGTGCTGCCCAGGTCAGCAGGTCGGTAAAGTCTGCGAAGCGTACGCCGCCGGGAAAGACCATCTCGAAACCGTCTGCTGTCATGCCCCGGGCGCGGTCGAGATCGCGGGCCTCCAGCGCTCTGAGGAAATCCAGACACAGGTCGCCTGCCTCCGCCATCAGTCGCCCCCATGCACTGTCAGGATCTCGTCGAGCGGTTTCTTGACCTTGGCAGATGCGGGCACGGTCGCCTCCTCGGCGGGATGACCGGTGACGAGGATCATGACCGGCTTCTCCTCGGCGGGGCGCCCAAGCAGTCCGTTCAGGAACTTCATGGGATTGGGCGTGTGGGTCAGTGTCACGAGGCCCGCAGTGTGCAAGGCGGTAATCAGCACGCCGGTCGCAATGCCAACACTCTCGGGCACGTAGTAGTGCTTTGCGCGGTTGCCATCCGGGTCGATCCCCCAGCGTTGCGCGAAGATGACGATCAGCCAGGGCGCGATGTCCAGATGCGGCTTTTCCGGCCCGGTACCGATGGGCTCCAAGGCACGGAGCCAGGCATCGCCGCCGCCGCCGTCGTAGAAGGCACGCTCCTCCTCCTCGGCCGCGAGGCGGATCTTGTGTTTGAGTTCAGGGTCGCCGACCGCAACAAAATGCCATGGCTGCTGATTGGCCCCAGAGGGCGCATGGCCCGCAGCCGTGATGCAGGCCTCGATCACCTCACGCGGCACCGGGCGCGGGTCGAATTCCCGCACTGAATGGCGCCGTTTCATGTGGGCAGCAAATTCGCTGGCGCGCCGCATGGCCTCGGCGTCTCTCAGTCCGGCCCGATCGGGCAAGGGGATTGGATCATATCCTGACATCGCCATCCCGCGCCGCGTAGGGTGCATCCAAAGCGTGCTCGCACGCGTGATGCACCCTTGTCTCAGGTCTCAGCGCCACCGTTCACCTGGATGATCTGGCCGTTGATAAAGGCGCCCTTCTCGGAGGCGAGCAGGGAGACAGCCGCGGCGACCTCAGTAGGCTCGCCCAGCCGCCCGACAGGAACGCGGGAGACCATGCCGCCCACATGGGCCTTTTGCTCCTCGTCCCAGTTGTCGGATCGGATTGGCCCCGGCGACACGAGATTTGCCGTGATGCCCTTGGGTCCAAACTCCTTGCCAAGCGACTTCGCAAGCCCCCAGCAGCCGTGCTTGGACACCGACACGTGCGCGCGCCCGTTATAGCCGTGGATCGCGTTCATGCCTGCAAAGAGGATCACGCGGCCCCAGCCCGTTTCCACCATGCCTGGCAGGCAGGCCCGCGCCAGCCAGAACGAGCCCATCAGGTTCACGTCCAGCACCCGGTGCCAGTCGGCATCGTCCATCTCGAGAAAAGGCGAGGACGGGCGGATCGCAGCATTGTGCACCATCACGTCCACACGGCCGAAGGCGTCGATACCGGCCTGCGCCATCCCGTAGCAGCCCTCTTGCGTCCCAGTGTCGCCCATGGCCACGATGGCCTTCGCGCCCTTGGCCTCGCAGAGAGCAGCAGTCTCCTCAGCGGCTGCCCGGTTCGAAAGTCCGTTGACGACGATATTGAAGCCGTCCTCGGCCAGCGCCAGCGCAATCGCACGCCCGATGTTCTGGCCCGCGCCAGTGACCAGAGCCGTCTTTGTCATTCGGCGGCCTTCGGCGTTTCCCCAAAGGCGTGGCGCAACGCGTCCCAGTCCTTCGAGCCCACGCGTTCAAACAGCTCCGAGACCAACAGGCCGTCGGTCTGGCTGGGCAAAGTGCCGCCCTTCAGGTCCTCCAACACGGCCTCCGCCCGCATGACCATCTCGCGCCACAAAAGATCCGGCATGATAGTCAGCGCGAATCCGCGCGCGCGCAGGCTATCGACCGTCACCGGCGGCGTCTTGCCGCGCAGCACGAGGTTGAAGAGGCACGGGCCATTGACCCGTTTTGTCACCGCATCCAATTCCTCGTCGGTCTTCGGAGCCTCGATGAACGCGATATCGGCACCCGCTGCGAGGGCCGCATTCACCCGGTGCACGGCCTCTTCAAAGCCGATCATGGCGTTCGCATCCGTCCGCGCGATGATCTTGAAGTCAGGGTCCTGCCGGGCTGCCGCCGCTGCGCGGATCTTGGCGAGGTATGCATCGAGCGGGATGATCTCTTTGTCGTCGAGATGCCCGCACTTCTTGGGAAAGCCCTGATCCTCGATATGGATCGCGGCGACGCCTGCCCGCTCATAGTCGCGGATCGCCCGGGTCACGTTCAATTCGTTGCCAAACCCGGTATCCGCGTCAGCAATCACGGGAATGCCGACCGCAGCGGCAATGCGCGCGGCGTTGGCCACCATCTCGGTCGCGGTCAGGAGCCCGTAATCCGGCAACCCGTAGGTAGACGCGGTCCCTGCCCCTGTCATGTAGCAGGCTTCGAAGCCCGCCCGTTCGATCAGCTTGGCGGTCAGGCCGTCGTAGCAGCCGGGGGCCGAGATCATCTCTCCCTTCGCGAGCGCTGCCGCAAAACGTTGGCGCGGGGTCTGGGTCATGGCATGGTCCTCCCTGTACACGCGTTTTCGGGCACTCTACGCGCCATCACTGTTCAGACAAGTGCCGGGGGAAGATATCCCGTGATCGATCTACCGCGCTCCGACCTGATCGACGCCCACGCCCATGTCTGGGACCGAAGCTGCGATTTTGTGCCGGGGGCGCGCTACCGACCGGACTACGAGGCCACGATTGACACGTACCTGAGGGTGCTGGATGCGCATGGTATCGCCCGCGCTGTTCTGGTGCAACCGAGCTTCCTCGGCACGGACAACCGCTACTTGCTGGACTGCCTGCGCACTCATCCGGACCGGCTGCGGGGTATCGTGGTGGTGGACCCGCGTATCACGGATCAGGCGCTCGCCGACATGGCCGGCATGGGTGTGATCGGTCATCGCTACAACATGGTGGGTCGTGATCCCGGGGTTCTGCGCACGGGAGCCTACCGGGATCTGACCGCGCGGGCGACGGCGTTCGGCTGGTGGACCGAGGTCCAGGCCAAGGGAGAGGATTGGCCGGATATTGCCGACCTGCTGCGATCAGACGGCGCGCGTGTGATGGTGGATCACTTCGGGCTGCCCTCGGCGCTGACCTGTCGGGGCATCGCGGCGCTGGAAGATTGGGATGCTGATCGGCTTTGCGTGAAACTGTCTGCCCCATACCGACAGAGCTGCGCCGACTACGTCCACGCAGCGCGGCGCTTGACAGACAGCGCGCCTGAACCCGCGCTTGCGTGGGGTTCAGACTGGCCCTGGACACAGCACGAGGGGCGCCATGTTTACGCAGATTGTTTGGCCTGGCTGGAAAGCTGGACAGATGATCGGGCGCGCGCCACCATTTCGGCAGCGCTTGGCCCGTTGGGGTTTTGACCCCTCAGGGCGCGGGTACCGGCGCTCTCAGGAGTGCCTCCCAAACGCCGGCGGCCTGGACGTGGTCCAGTTCGTCGTCGCTGAGATCGGATGCGCCCGGGTTCGCGGCACGCAGCGCCGTGAACAGGTCGTCCCGCTGGACAGAGTAGCCAAGCTCACGCCCGAGCGTCACAGCCCGGTCGACGAACTCGTCCGAGTTCGCGCAACCGGATAACCGGGCAACGGCATCCGGGTTTGCCCGCACCTTGTCGAAGAAGTCAGTAATAATCGCAGCAGCCATGCTTAACGCTCCAAACTGAATCGCAACGCAATGATACCCCATCCGCAGCCGGACTGCACCCCCGACGCATTCTGACCCACGGAATGGTTTCCAGCATTTCTTGTGCAGATGCCCTTCGGGCTCCGGTGCATCACGCGTTTGCCTGCGCAAACCGCTTTGGATGCACCCTACGCGGCGCTCAATAGCTGCGCGGCATCCCAAGCACGTGCTGGCCGATATAGGCGAGGATCATGTTTTCCGAGATTGGTGCCGTCTTGTAGAGCCGGGTCTCGCGCCATTTGCGCTCGATTCCGTATTCCCGCGCGAACGCAAACCCGCCATGGGTCTGCATGCAGGCCTCTGCCGCCTCCCAAGCCGCATCCGCCGCCAGCATTTTGCCGGCGTTCGCCTCGGCACCGCAGGCCTGACCTGCACCAAAGAGAGCAGCACCCTTCTGCACCAGAAGACGCGCCGCTTCCGCATGCGCCCACGCCTTCGCAATCGGGAACTGCACACCCTGGTTCGCGCCAATCGGCTTACCGAAGACCACACGTTCACCCGCATAGGCCACGGAGCGCTCCGTGAAGAACCGCGCATCGCCCAGCGATTCGTGCGCAATCAGGATCCGCTCGGCGTTCATGCCGTCGAGGATATAGCGAAAGCCTTTGCCGGGCTCCCCGATCAGCGCATCGGGCGAGACCTCCATATCCTCCATGAAGAGCTCGGTAGTGTTGTGGTTGATCATGGCGTCGAGCTTGCGGATCTCCAGCCCGTTGCCGCGTGCTTCACGCATGTCTACAAGGAAACACGAGATCCCGTCCGCGCGCCGGGTCACCTGATCGGCGGGCGTGGTTCGCGCAAGCAGCAGCATCAGGTCAGAGTGCTCGGCCCGGCTGGTCCAGACCTTCTGCCCGTTGACCACGTACTTGTTGCCCTTGAGCTCCGCGCGGGTCTTGAGTTGCGTTGTGTCCGACCCTGTCGTCGGCTCGGTCACCCCGAAGGCCTGCAGGCGCAATTCCCCGGACGCTATTCCGGGCAGATATCGCCGCTTCTGCTCCTCCGAGCCATGCCGCAGCACCGTGCCCATCGTGTACATTTGCGCATGGCAGGCGGCAGCGTTGCAGCCGGATGCGTGGATCTCCTCGAGGATCGCGCCACCTGCAGCGAGCGGAAGCCCCGCCCCGCCATACTCCTCCGGGATCAATGCGCCGAGATACCCCGCTTCTGTCAGGGCCTGTACAAACTCGGTGGGATACTCCGAGGCTGCATCCAGCCGGTTCCAGTAGGCATTGTCG
>JBCDID010000010.1:0-20959 GCA_038749355.1 Pseudomonadota bacterium
ATGACCATGGAGCGGATGAAACTGTAGATTAGTTCGGCAACGGATTGCATCCGGGTCGGCACCTGCGCGCGGCCCTGCATGCCGACAACCATCAGGCCAGTCACGGCGGCCACGGCCAGGAACATCCAGAGCGTCGAGTTGGTGATCGTCAGAAAGCTCTCGATCCCGCCATCGCCGAACAGCGGCCCGATCTTGAACTGCTTCATCGGGTCGATGACCGGTGCTCCGTCAGCGCCAACTGCCATGGCCTTAGGCCCTCTCGTCTTCGGCAGCGGCCTTGGCCTGCTGCTTTCGTTGCATCTCCTCGGCTGCGCGCAGGACATTTCTGACCCCGGCCGCGAAGCCGAACAAAATAATTATGATGAGGAAGAGCGGCAACGTGCCCAGGAGCCAGTCCAGACCCCACCCCATCGCGGCGCCGACCATCATCGAGACAACGAGGTCGATCACCATCCGCCACGCCATCGACATGGCAGCGTATTTCTCGCGGTCGGGCTTGGGTTTTGGCGCACCTGCAGACCGGGCGTCTGCGATCCGGCGGTCCAGGGCCTTCAGGCGGTCCGCGCGGTTGTCCCGGTCATCTGCAGGCCTTTCGATGGCCAGACCCTCATCCCAACAGAGCCGCAGGGAATCCCCCCGGCCAAAGTTGCGCGCACCCTATGGTGCAGTGCACAGGGTGTCAAGAAACGCAGGCGCCGTGCCGAAATCTAAATTATGATTTAAAATCAGATACTTAGAAGAGTGCGACCGGACGGCGCACCTTGGGCAGCAATGCCTTGGACGCCGTATGCATCCATCTGCGTCAGATGACATCGACCTTCACGGTAGGCAGGCGCGTGAACCGCGCTTCGATCCGCGTGCCCGGTTCCGGGTAGATCGTCTTGACCACGCTGCCCAAGGTGACGACCTGCCCCTCCTCCAATGGCGTGCCCAGTTGGGCCGCCTGCTCGGCCAGCCAGGCAAGCGCCGTCAACGGGTTGCCGAGGATCTCGACACCGGCGCCCGTTTCCGTGGGACGCTTGCCGCCGACCGAGAACCCGCCGCGCAGGGTGCGCAGGTCTCCCGCAACATCCGGCGGCACGGGCCGCCCGACGATGCAGCCTGCCGAGAAGAAATCATCCGCCACGAGGCTCGGCGTCGAGGCGGTCAGGAAATCCCGAAACCGGTGCTCCACCACTTCGACCGAGGCCATGACGCCCGCGACGGCATCGTGCATGTCCTCTGTCTCGTAAGTGCTCGTCTTCTGCGGCAGGTCGCGGGCCAGTTGCACCGCGATCTCGCATTCCAGCCCAAGCACCATGTAGTCCGAGGACACCAGCGTGCCGACCTCCCGCTGGATCGAGCCGCGATAGAGCGTGCCCGCGCAAGGATGCGGGATCTTCAGATACTCCTGCATCACGGGCGTGGTGCAGCCGATCTTCCAGCCCATCTGCGGGCCGGGGCTGCGCTCGGCCAGCAGTTCACGCAGGCGCGCCTGCACGCCGTAGGCAGCCATCAGGTCCGGGGGCCGGATGTTCTCCGGCAGATCCTCGAGCGGCTCCATCGGGTAGGATCTCGCCCGCATGTCGGCCAGCATCGCGGCTGCGCGTTCGATCTGGTCCAGGTTCATCGGTCGAGCAGGTCCGCCAGGGCTTCGGGGGCCGTTACCATGGCGTCGTGCCCGGTCTGGATTTCGTCCACTGGCCAGCCGTATGTGTCCGCCCAGCCGCGCACGCGCTCGGTCGGGTGGTAGCGCGGCTCGGCGCAGGCGATGTAGCGGGTCGGCCGGATGCTGCCCGGCGGGGCCTTGATCGGCAGCGGTGAGAGCATGGCGGAGCTTGGATGCGGGGTCAGCCGCGCCTCGACCCAGGCCTGATCGGCGGGGTCCAGCACGCCGAACACCTCCGCCGGCGGGGGCGGGAGCGAGATGCCGTCAGGGCTCGTCTTGATCGCCTGAACCCGCTCCTTCAGCGCGCCCGGGGACATGTGATCGATCAACCGCTCACCGGGGCCGAGGATGGTGCTGTCGAGGTAGATCACCTCCGCGACCCGCTCGGGCACCTCTTCGACGGCCCCCGATACACCGTTCGATCCGAACGAATGGCCGACCAGCACGACATCCGTCAGGTCCTCGAAGATCAAATGGTTGGTCAGGTCCGCGATGAACGTGTCCAGCCCGAGATCCGCCGTCAGCAGGTGCCGCCGCTCCCCCAGCCCCGTCTGCGTCGGTGTCGTCACCCGGTGCCCGCGCGCACGCAGGATGTCCGCCACACGCTCCCAGCACCAGCCGCCATGCCACGCGCCATGCAGCAATACGAAGGTCTTGGCCATCTGTCCCCCGGGTCTTCTCCCCATCGCCCCGCCAACTCGAACGGCGAGGGCTTGCATGGTGATGGTGGATTGGGCAGAGAGAAGCAACCATAACGCGCAACCCGTTCTCCCGCCGAGGTTCGATGTTCAGACTGTATCACCTGCCCTTGTCGCCGTTCTGCCGGAAGGTGAGGCTGGTGCTGGCCGAGAAGCGGGTGGAGGTGGATCTGGTCGAGGAGCGCCCCTGGGAGCGTCGGCTGGACTTTCTGCGCATGAACCCTGCGGGCAAGGTTCCTGTGCTGGTCACCAAGGACGGCAACGTGCTGTCTGAGAGCCGGGCAATCACGGGGTTTCTGGAGGAGGCGCACCCGGAACCGCCGCTGATGCCGCAGGACAGGCTCGCCCGGGCCGAGGTGCGGCGCCTGACCGCGTGGTTCGACGACAAGTTCAACCGCGAGGTCACCGAGTGCCTGCTGCACGAGCGGGTGACCAAGCGGCTCGCGCGCACGGGCTACCCGGACGGGCAGGTGCTGAAGGCAGGGTCCAAGAACATCCGTGTCCATCTCGACTATATGACCTTCCTCTTGGAGGGGCATAACTGGCTCGCGGGCGCGCGGATGACCATGGCGGATCTGACGGCGGCGGCGCATCTGTCGTGCCTCGACTATCTGGGCGATGTGCCGTGGGAGGAGTATCCGGCGGTCAAGGATTGGTACTCGGTCCTGAAGTCACGCCCCGGTTTCCGGGGGCTGCTGGCGGACCACTTGCCCGGGTTCCCGGCCCCGCCGCCGCACTACGCGGATCTGGATTTCTAAAGCCGCTGGAGCCATGCATCGACCAGTTCGGCTGCGGCTTGCCGGCCTGCGGGTTGCTGCCGCGTCCCCTGAGGCACTGCAAAGCTGATCCCGGTATTCGTCTCCAGCAGCACCGGACCGTTGGTGGCGAAGGCGACATCCCAGCCGAGCACCGGCACCGCATGGGGGAACATGGCGTGTCCGAATGAAGCCGCCTCGGCAGCCACCCCCCAGCCGGGCAGGGCAGCACCGGGCACGTCGGGCAACAGGTCGTGCGGCAAGAGCGGGCTCTGGCTCTGCTCGATCCGGCCTTCCATGATGTCTACCGGCCATTTCGGGCCGTATCCCGCGTTCGATGCCACCTTTCCCGGCAGGGGCGCGGAATAGTAGGCATCCAGCAACTGCACCCGCCCGTTCGGCCATTGACCGGTGATCAGCCGTGCGACCGGCATGCCATCGAGCCCCCGCGCGGCCAGGATCGGATGCAGCTCCAACAGCGGCTGTGCGAACATCACCCCCCAGTCGCGGCTCAGCATCGCGCCCCTTGCGGCCAGCGCGTCCGGGCTCAGCCGGTCGTCGCCCCGCAGGTAGGTATCGCCCTCGCGCGTCCAGGCCTCGAAGCCGCGCGCATTGTTGGCCTCCATGGGCTTGAGCGCGATGCCCTCATGCCAGACCGCCGGGTTTACATCTCCCGTGCCCTTGTTCCAGATCGCCAGCGTCCGGGCATGCGGCAGGTTGTTGTCGGCGCAGAACTGCGCGAAGGCGAGCTTGTTGGCGACGAACCAGCGGGCCTTGGGCGGGGTCAGGCGCTCCCAAATGCCGAACATCTCGTGCTCGCAGAACCACGCATTCGGAGGTGCCTTGGACGTCATGAGACCGTATTCCACCACCTCGCGCGGTGCGAACCCGGTGCGCAGCGCGGTGGCCCGGATCACGCCTGCGCCATGGGTGCGGGCTAGGTCGGGGTTGCCCTCCAACAGCTCCCGCGTCGCCCGCCACGACCCCCAGGCCCAGCCGGGAAACATCAGCAGCCAGACAAGAGGGCGCAGCAGCCACGGCCAGCGCCGCCGCACCTCGCGCCGTCCCCCCGCACGGCGGCGCCGGTCTGCTGCCGTGGTTCCGCGTGCCGGCAGACCGATCGGGAAGCCTGCCCGTGTCATCCACAGCCAGCCGCGCCCCGCCAGATATCCGAGCCTCTGCCAGTCTGCCACCACGTCTCCCTTTCGCTCCCGGCAATACGCGCCTTGGCGGGCTTGCGCCAGCCCGGGCTATCCTTTGGCGCGTCCGGCCGGTATAGGGGGCGCATGTTTGACCACGCCACATCGCCGGAGACGCTGAAAGACGCGATTGCCGCCGAGGCGCGGGCTGCGGGCTTCGATGCCGTGGGCTTCACGCGCCCGGATGCCGTGGCCGAGGCAGGCGCCCGTCTGCGCGCGTGGGTCGCGGAAGGGCGGCACGGCGAGATGGCCTGGATGGCCGACCGCATAGGCTGGCGCTCCGATCCGACGGCGCTCTGGCCCGAGGCGCGCTCCGTCATCATGCTGGCGCAGAGCTACGGGCCGGAGAGCGACCCGCTGGAGGTGCTCGACCATCCCGACCGCGCCGCGATCAGCATCTATGCCAAGGGCAAGGACTACCACGACCTCGTCAAGAAGCGCCTCAAACGGGTGGGCCGCTGGCTGATCGATCGTGCCGCGCGGCAGGGCGAGGAGGCCGAGATCAAGGTCTTCGTCGACACCGCCCCGGTGATGGAGAAACCGCTGGCCATGGCGGCGGGGCTCGGCTGGCAGGGCAAGCACACCAATCTCGTGTCGCGCGATCTCGGGTCGTGGTTCTTCCTCGGCGCGATCTTCACGACGCTGGACCTGCCGCCCGATGCGCCGCACGAGGACCGCTGCGCCAGTTGCCGCCGTTGCCTTGACGTCTGCCCGACCGCGGCCTTCCCGGCGCCGTACCGGCTGGATGCGCGGCGCTGCATCTCCTACCTGACCATCGAGCTCAAGGGCCCGATCCCCCTCGACATGCGCCCTGCCATCGGCAACCGCATCTATGGCTGCGACGACTGCCTCGCGGTATGCCCGTGGAACAAGTTCGCCGAAGCCGGGCACGAGGCCTATGCCGCGCGGCCCGAGACCGACGCGCCCCCGCTGGCGGAGTTGGCCCGCTTGGATGACACGGCCTTTCGGGCGCGGTTTGCGGGCTCGCCGATCAAGCGCATCGGTCGCGCGCGGTTCGTGCGCAATGTGCTCGTGGCCATGGGCAATTCCGGCGAGAGCGCGCTGGGGGCGGAGGCCGAGGGCCTGCTGGATGATCCGGAGCCCCTCGTGCGCGGGGCGGCTGTCTGGGCGCTGGGGCGTCTGGACCCCGTGCGTGCCCGCACGCTCGCCCGCACGGACCCCGACCCGGAGGTCACCGCGGAGTGGGCCGCGCTCCCGGCCAGTTGATCAGGATCGCGCCCGCCAGCGCGGTGCGCAGCAGGAGGTCCAGCGAGATGGTCTGCTACACTACTCTTTGGACGCTGCGATACTTGTATTGCGGGACGAAGCGCCATTTCGCTGCTTGCGCGCCAATGTCAGTTAAACGTTGAACTCCAAATCTTGCGCCGAGCGTCGTCTCGATCCTCGTAGGCCTTGATAGCGTTTGCCAGATCATCGGGCGACAGCCTGGCTTCGCCACGAGCGTGCCGAGTAATTTGCATCGTAAACCACGCGGTTACACCACCTTCAGGTGGATGATTGAAACGCGGAAACTGCGGCTCGCCTCGTTCACCCGACAGCCAGTTGGACGGCAATTCAGGATCAACCACCAAAGCACGAGCCAAGCCAACGATGTCGGCCTTGCCATCCGCCAAGGCACTTTCGGCTTGAGCGAGCGTTTTGAACCCACCTGTCACCATCAAGGGAATGCTGGTTTTTGAACGCGCACACCCTGCGAAGTCCAAGAAGTATGGGCCAGAGCCGGCACGGTCGGATGATGACTTTGCGCCCGGAAAGTAAGTGCCACCGCTGATGTCGATGAGGTCGATGGCCGTTTGGTCCACCGCCGCGATCACCTCAAGCGCCTCGTCCTCCGCAAAGCCGCCCTCAAGCTGATCAGTGGCGTTCAGTTTGATGCCTATGGGGAAGTCCGGCCCAACAGCGCTACGCACAGCGTTGATGACTTCCAGCAACAGCCGCATCCGGTTTTGCAAAGAGCCGCCATAGGCATCCTCGCGTCTGTTGAACAGCGGCGAAAGAAACTGATTCAGCAGAAAACCATGCGCTGCGTGAATCTCGACACCGCCAAACCCAAGCTCTTTTGCAATGCTGGCCGTACGGGCAAACTCGGGAGGCAATGCCGTGACTTCTTCTAATGACAAAGCATCACAAGTCAGGCCGGGCAGATCGAGTGCGCTTGGACCTTTCGGTGTGCTGATCGGGGCGTCCGCCATTGCGCCAGCGTGACCGAGTTGCAACCAAAGTTGAGCGCCATCAGTCGCACCTGCACGGGCGAGCCGTTTGAGTTGATCGAGGTCTGAGTGGTCGCTCACGATCAGGTTACCAGGTTTTTCGGCATAGTTGGGCGTGGCCTGAACTTCTCCGATGATCGACAGCCCAAGGCCACCCTTGGCCCAACGCTCATAAAGGTTGATTTGATCGTCAGTTGGATTGCCAGCACCGTCGCCCAGCGAGTCGGACATCGCTGACTTCGCTATTCGGTTTTTGAGTTTGGAGCCGCAGGGCAGCATCAGAGTTCGGTTAAGGGGCGAAGAACAATTTTGGTTCATGGAGCACTCGGATTTTTCAGAGATGATACGCAAGAACTGCCATTCGTGCAAAGCGCAGCATCGGTCAAATTGGGCTCGAAGCGGACATCCGTATGTCAGACTATTCCGCTTCACCCGTCGGACCGCCTCGGGGGGCGCATAGACCCTGCCTGCGCCACCCGCTTGGCTTGTGCCCGCGCCCCCGGCCAGTTGATCAGGATCACGCCTGCCAGCGCGGTCGCGATGCCGAGGGCGGTGAACGCATCAAGCGTCTCGCCCAGGATGACCATCCCCAACACCACCGCAACTCCAGCCCTTAGATAAGCCTGGCTGGCCGCGCCCAATGGCCCGAGCGTCCTGAGCAGGCGGAAGTACAAGAACATGGCCAGCCCCGTGCAGAGCAGCCCCAATGCCGATGCGGCGGCCAGCGACTTGGCTGAGGGCGAGAGGGTCCAGGGCTGCTCCAGCACGAGGCTCGCCGGGATCAGCACCACTGCGGCGACCAGCATGGTCCCGGCTGCCGTGATCACGGGCGGCAGATGCGCGAACCGTCCTCCGTTTAGGGCGGCGAAGGCATAGAGCATAGACCCTGCCAGCACGGCTCCCTGCGCTGCCACGTTGCGGCCGAGCCCCGCCAGCACCTCGGGCCCCATGATCAGCACGACGCCCGCAAGCCCGAGACAGGCACCAGCCACCGCCCGCGCCTTGCTGGCGCGACGCAGCCACAGAGCCGAGATCAGCACCACGAAAACCGGCGCGGTGGAGTTCAGAACCCCGGCCAACCCGCTCTCGACATATTGCTGTCCCCAGGCCAGCAAGGTCCACGCGCCATAGCTGTTCAGGAACGACTGGACGGCCAGATGCCCCCACGTCCCGGGATCGCGCGGCAGGCGATGCCCCTGTGCCCGGGCTATGGCCAGCAACAGGACGGACGCGATGGACACGCGCAGCGCCACGAGCGTCACGGGCGGGATCGTCTCGACCGCGACGCGGATGAAGAGGTAGGAGGACCCCCACAGCAAGGCCAACAGACCAAGCAACGCATATTCGGTTCTGGGTGTGGGCATGGGGCTCCTCTCCGCGCGCATCATAGCCGTACACGCTGCCAATCGGTTTGGCCCGCGCCGAACCATGCCCGCCGCTTGACACGCGCGCATCCCCCCGCCACATCCCGGGCGACGCGAACAGGGGATCGAAATGCTGCCGCTTGTCCTGCCTTTCCCGGATATCGACCCGGCGCTCTTCACCCTGTCGCTGGGGAGCTTCGAGTTCTCGCTGCGCTGGTATGCGCTGGCCTATATCGTCGGGCTGGTGGTGGGCTGGCGGCTGATGGTGTGGCTGATGCGCCGCCCGGTGCTCTGGCCCGGGCAGAAGGCGCCCATGACCACCGAACAGCCCGAGGCGCTGCTGACCTGGATGGTGCTGGGCGTCATCCTCGGCGGGCGCGTTGGATATGTGCTGTTCTACCAGCCGGGCTATTTCGTCGAGAACCCCATGGCGATCATCGCGGTCTGGGAAGGAGGGATGTCGTTCCACGGCGGGTTCCTTGGCGTGATCGTGGCGACGATCCTGTTTACCCGGATGCACAAGATCCCGCTGTTGCAGGCGGGCGATGCGGTTGCGCTGGCGGCCCCATTCGGGATCCTGCTGGGGCGGCTTGCGAACTTCATCAACGGTGAGCTTTACGGGCGTGCCACCGATGTCGCCTGGGCCATACAGTTCCCGACCCATAACGCTGACGGCTCGCGGAACTGGGACGCGCTGACCGAACCGCGCCATCCGAGCCAGCTCTACGAGGCCGGGCTGGAAGGGTTGCTCTTGTTTGCCGTCATGTGGTGGCTGGCGGTGCGGGCTGGCTGGCTCAAGCGCCCCGGCAGACTGATCGGCGTCTTCTTCATGGGCTACGGCGCGGCGCGGGCGTTCGTCGAGAACTTCCGGCAGGGCGATCCGCAATTCGTCTCTGCTGCGAACCCGAACGGGCAGTACTGGCGGTTTGGCGAGGGCGCGGACGCTTTCGGCCTGACCATGGGCCAGATCCTCTCGCTGCCCATGGTGGCGATCGGGATCGGCTTCCTCCTGGTGGCATGGCGGCACCGCCCGGCTTGAGCCCGCTTGAGGAGCTGATCCGCGCGGAGATCCGGGCGACCGGGCCCATGACCGTGGCGCGGTATATGGAGATGTGCCTCGCCCATCCCGAGCATGGCTATTACGCGACCCGCGATCCGCTGGGCGTGGCGGGGGATTTCACCACCGCGCCCGAGATCTCCCAGATGTTCGGCGAGATGATCGGGGTTTGGGTGGCCTCCGTTGCGCCCGCCGATAGCTTCCGGCTGATCGAGCTCGGCCCCGGGCGCGGTACACTGATGGCCGATGTGCTGAGGGTTCTGGAGCAGGCAGAGATGCGCCCGGAGGTCTGGCTGGTCGAGACGTCGCCTGCTCTGCGCGCCGAACAGGCGATCCGCGTGCCTAACGCACATTGGGCGGACAGGTTGGAGCAGGTGCCCGACGGGCCTGCGGTCATTCTCGCCAATGAGTTTCTCGATGCGCTGCCGGTCCACCAATACCTGCGGGCGGCGGATGGCTGGCGGGAACGACTTGTCGGGCTGCGGGATGGGCGCCTCACCTGGGGTCTGTCGGAGCCGCTGCCGGGTCGTGACGCGGCGCCTGAGGGCGCGTGGACGGAGAAATCCCCCCAGGCTGACGCCGCATTAGAGCAGTTGGCGGCGCGGCTTGGCGCGTCTCCCGGTGCGGCGCTGATCGTCGACTATGGCTATACCGCCTTGGACCGCCCCAACGGCCCGACCCTGCAGGCGGCGAAGGATCACGCTTATGCGGATGCGCTGGAGGGGCCGGGCGAGGCGGATCTGACCTGGCTCGTAAATTTTGACCGGGCCGCGACCGCGCTGGGCGGGCAGGTGACGACACAAGGCGCGTTCCTCGCCGCCATGGGGATCGGCGCGCGGGCGCAGGCACTGGCCTCGGCCAGCCCGGAGGAGGCGGGCGCCGTGGCGGACGCGCTGGAACGCTTGACGGCGCCCGAGCAGATGGGGACCTTGTTCAAGGTGCTCGGGGCGGTGTCTCCGGGGCTGCCTGCACCTCCCGGTTTTGGAGACTGACATGCTGACGCCTGTGACCTCGGACCTTCTGCGCGGCGTGCCGCACGGGTTCTTCACCCGCGAGGGCGGCGTGTCCGAGGGGATCTATGCTGGGCTGAACGGCGGGCAGGGGTCTCGGGACACGAATGAGGCTGTGGCGGAGAACCGGCGGCGAATACGGGAGCATCTGGGCGCAGAGGAACTGGTCTCGGTCTGGCAAGTGCACTCGCCCGATGTCCTGGCGGTCACGGGGCCGTGGCAGGGTGAACGTCCGAAGGCGGATGCGATGGTGACGAACCGGCCTGGGGTCGCGATTGGGGTGCTGACCGCGGATTGCACGCCGGTTCTGTTCTCGGACCGGGAGGCCGGGATTGTCGGGGCCGCGCATGCCGGATGGAAAGGCGCGTTGGGTGGCGTGTTGGAAGCGACCTTGGACCGCATGGAGGAGATGGGTGCCGACCGCGCGCGGGTGCAGGTGGGCGTGGGACCGGTGATCTCGCAGCGCGCCTACGAGGTCGGGCCGGAGTTCGTGGAACGCTTTATGGACGAGGATCCGGACTGGGCGCGGTTCTTCGCGGGTGGGCAGGGCGACCGGGCGATGTTCGACCTGCCGGGGTTCTGCCTGATGCGCCTCCGCGAGGCGGGCGTGGACCGGGCGGAATGGACCGGGCACTGCACCTACTCGGATGAGAAGCGGTTCTATTCCTATCGGCGATCCTGCCACCGCGATGAGCCGGACTATGGCCGCCTGGTCGCTGCCATCATGGTGCCGGGCTGACGGCTGGCATTTTCCTAAAATTCAACCTATCGCGCCCCCTATCATGTCAGTGCCAAAACGTGGTTAACGGGTGGTGAAGAGGTTTGGGCCGTAGGTTCGGGGCGGAGCTTCGAAAGACACCGGCCACTCGCACACGCTCGAGAGACAGGGGGAAAGAGATGCTGCATTTCACGCAAGACGAGTTCGCGGGACGCATGGCGCGGCTGCGTGGGGCCATGGCCGAGCAGGAGCTGGACGGCGTGTTGCTGTTCGCGCCCGAGAGCCAGTTCTGGCTGACCGGGTATGACACGTTCGGCTACTGCTTCTTCCAGTGTCTGATCGTGCCCGCGGATGGCGCGCCGGTGCTACTGACCCGCTCGGCTGATCTGCGTCAGGCGCAACTGACCTCGAACATCGAGGATATCCGGATCTGGAAGGATGCCGCCGATGCGGCGCCCGCGCGGGATCTGGCGGGCGTGCTGGCGGATATCGGGCTGGCGGGCAAACGTCTGGGTTGGGAGACGCGGACGGTCGGCCTCACCCATATGAACGGCGTGGCAGTGGCCGAGGTCGTGCCGGGACTGATCGATGTCTCGGACATGGTGGGGCGTCTGCGTCTGGTGAAGTCCGAGGCCGAGCTGGTCTATGTGCGCAAGGCAGCCGAGCTGTCGGATGCGGCGCTCAATGCGGCCGTGGCCGAGACGCGGGGCGGGGCCAACGAGGGTGTGGTCCTCGGGGCAATGCATCAGGCGATCTTCAGCCAGGGCGGGGACTATGCCGGGAACGAGTTCATCATCGGGTCGGGTGACCATGCATTGTTGTGCCGATACCAGTCTGGGCGACGGACATTGGACGCGAACGATCAGCTCACGCTGGAATGGGCGGGCGCGTACCGGCATTACCACTCGGCCAACATGAAGACGCTGGTTGTCGGCGCGCCGCAACCGCAGCACGAATCGATGCAGTCGGCGGCGCATGATGCGTTGATGGCCTGTGAGGAAGCCCTCAAGCCCGGAGCGATTCTGGGCGACGTCTTCGCTGCGCATGCGGACACGCTGGACAAGGCCGGGATGGGCGCGCACCGGTTGAACGCCTGCGGATATTCGCTGGGTGCGCGATACACGCCCTGCTGGATGGACGATTACATGTTCTACGAGAACGCGCCCACCGTCATCGAGCCGAACATGGTGTTCTTTCTGCACATGATCCTGATGGACAGCGAGTCAGGGACAGCGATGACGCTGGGGCGGACGTCCGTGGTGACGGAGAATGGCTCGGAGCCGCTCGGGCAGATGCCGTTGGAGATGGTGGTCTGCTGAGCAGTCAAATTCGTGGCCACGAATTTGCAAATTCCTCCTTGAGGAATTTGGGTCTCGGGCTCAGGCGGCGTCCCGGACAGTGGGCAGGCGCGCGTAATCGAACATCTCAAAATCGCACGCATAGAGCGCCTCGATCCAGGTCTTTGCATCCGGGGTGAGCGCGGATTTCCACTCACCCTCGGCCGCGGACTTGTTGTCATGCCGCGCGCCCGTCCATGGCGCTGGCTTGCGGTGGATGACCGATTGCACGAACCCGAAGTCCTCGGCGAAGTTCTCGACACGACCGACGAAATCGATGCCGGGGTGCAGGCCGCTCCCCTTGCAGAGCCAGTACGCCTGGGGCTTGGCGATCTCGATCTCGCCATTGGCGATGGCATCGGAGGCCACGAACTCGGCAAAGCTCATCTCGCCGACCATCCCGGCATGGGGGCCGTCCTTCCATCGCTGGAGGAAGCGATAGACGGAATAGGCGCGGGCATAGGGATCGCGCACGAAGGCGAAGACGAAGAAGCGGCGCCAGACATGGCCGGGACACTTGGCGCGAATCGCCTCGGCCGTCGAGTGCTTGCGCAGGTCGAACCGCGACGCGAACAGGTCCTGTAGTGCCTCGCCGTACTTCGTCCCTCCGATCTCGATGTCGCGGAACGTGGTCAGCGGCGAGAGCGCCCGCGTGATCGTTGTCCCCGCCGCCTTTGGGACGTGGATGAACAGAAACCGGTGCTCGTGGTTCAGGATCATGGCTGCCCCGCGGATGTGTCCGGTCAGGCCTACCGCCGACGTGGTTAAGTGCGCGCTAATCTGGAAGATGATGGTTACGGTCTTCCTCTCATCAGTGGTTAAGGTCCGTGTGCTACCCCCTGCTTGTCGGAGATCCGGTCGGGCCGGTGATCCGGGGGGTGAGTCGTGTTGGAGGTGTGGCGTGAAGTGGTTCAACGCACTGTTGCCGGAGGTGACGGCCAAGCTCAGGAGGATGATCCGGCGTGAGATCCGGCGTGACATTCAGAACAATCTGATCACACATGCGGCTGCGCGCCAGTCCTTCGACCTCTACGAGATGCGGCTGGAGACCCTGGATACGCGGGTGGCCAAGCGGATACTCGCGCTGGAGGCGCGAGTGGCTCAGCTGGAGGCGGCGCGCGCTCCGACTGCCCAGCCCACCGATCGCCGGGGCGCGATGCGCCAGGCTGGCTGAGCGGCGGAGGCTGGTGTGGGATATGTCTGGTCGCCCCTTGCGCCGTCGCCGTCCGGGATCGCCAACTATGTGGAGACCCTGATTGCGCCGGCCTTTGATGACGTCACTTTCGTCACAAAGGAGCTGGTCGAGCGCGAAGGCAGGCGGGCCATAGCCCCGGACACGCAAGCCTGGGACGCGGAAAACGCGCTGCTGCAGGTGGGCAACAACGTCTACCACGACTTTATCCTCACGCGTGCGCAGGCGGGCGGTGCCGTGGTCGAGTTGCATGATCTCTCGCTGCACCATCTGCACACCGAGCTGACATTGGCGCGCAAGGATTTCGGCGGCTACCTCTCGGTCCTGGAGAGTTGCGAAGGGGAGTGGGGTCGGCGCGCGGCTTTTCAGCGGGTCAAGGGGTTCTATACCCCGCGGCTGGACTTCTACATGCGCACGAACAAGGTGATCTGCGACCGGGCCCGCGCGGTCATCGTGCATTCGCACTGGGCGCGATATCAGATCGAGATGCAGGGGGTGGAGACACCGATCCATGTTATCCCGCATTACGGCCTGCCGGTGGAGGACAGTCACACGACTTGCCGGACAAAGGCCGAGGCCCGGGCGGCGTTGGGCCTGGACCAGGATCGGTTTCTGATCCTCTCGGCGGGCTATGTGACGCCTGCGAAGCGCATTGACTGGGTGCTAGACGCATTCGAGGTCCTGCGCAACGAGGGTGCTGACGCAGAGCTGGTCATCGCCGGTGCCTGCGAGATGGAACAGATCAGCGAACGGGTGCTGAACTCGCGCCATGCCGACCGGATCACGATCACCGGCTATCTGGATGATGCGGCCTTCGATACCTACACGCTGGCCGCGGACGTCCTGCCCTTGATGCGGTTTCCCTCTGCCGGAGAGAGCTCTGGCGTAGCCGCGCGGGCGTTGGGTTTCGGGCGGCTGATCATCGTGCCGGAATATGCCGCGTTCTCGGATCTGCCCGACAGCGTCTGCGAGAAGGTGCATCTGGATCGCGCCCCGGTGCCGCAGCTTGTCGACGCGCTTTCGCGGTACACCGAGAACCCTCGCGATCTGGAGATCATGGAGGGGCGGGCCAAGACCTATGCCGAGACACATCTCTCGATCGCGGGCGCGCGGGCTGATCTTGCCGCCGTCCTGGCGCAATACTGGGTCTGAGCGATGCGTATGATCTGGCTGACAGCGCTGGAAAGCTCGGAGCCGGTGGGTATCGCGGTGGACCGGGTCACGCTTGTCGAACAGAAGACCCCGACCGAGGGGCACGCCGTCGCGATCCATCTGGACACCGGCAAGGAGATCCGGGTGATTGAGAGCATGACGTCGATCCGGGCTATGCTCGAGACCATCGGCGGGGACGAGGTCGGAGGCGACTAAAAGAGCTTTACCTGATCCCGATCACGACAGAGAGTGCGGCGTGAAAGAGGGAGGGTCTCATGCCGCGCTTCGCCGCCAACCTGTCGATGATGTTCACGCAACATGGGTTTCTGGATCGGTTTCGCGCGGCGGCCGATGCAGGATTTCGCGGGGTTGAGTACCTGTTTCCCTATGCCGAGGCCGCGGCAGACATTCGCGCGGCCCTTGACGATGCAGGTCTGACGCAGGCGCTCTTCAATTGTCCGCCCGGGGATTGGGAGGCCGGCGAGCGCGGGATGGCTGCCGTTCCGGGCCGAGAAGCGGAGTTCCGCGACTCCATCGGCAAGGCCCTGGAGTACGCCGCCGTCATAGGACCCGAGCGGCTGCACATCATGGCGGGGCTGACCGAGGGGCCGGAGGCCGAGGCCGCCTATGTCGACAACCTCAAATGGGCGGCGGCTCAGGCGCCGGACCGGACCTTCCTGATCGAGCCGATCAACTCTCGCGACATGCCGGGCTATTTCCTGTCCACCTCCACGCAGGCGCTGCGGATCCTTGAGGCCGTTGGCGCACCGAACCTGATGCTGCAGTTCGACCTCTACCACGCGCAGATCATGGAGGGGGACCTGACCAGGCGCACGGAAGCGCTGATGCCCCATATCGGACATATCCAGATTGCAGGGGTTCCGGACCGGCACGAGCCGGATATGGGAGAGCTGAACTACCCGGCGCTGTTCGCGAGCCTGGACGGGCTCGGCTACGAAGGCTGGATCGGTTGCGAGTACCGCCCGGCAGGCCGCACCGAAGATGGGCTTGGTTGGTTCGAGCCTTACCGCACCGCTTAGCGGGTCATGATCACCAGCGCGCCTGCGAGGGTCATCCAGAGCGCGCTGTTCAACAGCACGACCGAGGCGTACAGTGCGCGGCGTTTGATGGTGTCCATAACATGGACCTCCATGGCAGTTTCGGTCGAAAACTACTCGAGTTCGAAACACACGCTTTAGTTGTAGCGCCCATGAGGTGCGCATACAAGGACAACTGCCCTTGTGTCGCCAAACACGGTGAACAATGCGTTAACCGGCATAGGCAATCCTGCGCATTTCGCGAATCCCGAGGGCGTGCGTAACATGCCCGCACGTCACTATTGGAGGCGGCGATGCGATATTTCCTGTTGAGCGTTCTTGTCCTGTTTTTTGGGTTCACCGACGTAAGAGCGGATGCAATCGACCAGATTGTGCGGTCAGAGACCATCCGCATCGGTGTGCGCGCGTCGACGCCTCCTTTCTCCTTCGTGGACGACGAAGGTGTTCCGCGCGGCTTGGCGGTTCAGCTTTGTCAGCGGGTGGTGACGTCGCTCGAACGCCAGCTCGGCGTCGACAAGATCGAGATCGAGTATGTCAAGGTCGACTCGCTCACCCGCTTCGATGTGCTGGAGAACCGGGAGGTCGACCTGCATTGCGGTCCCATGACCATCACGCTCGCCCGGCGCGAGATCGTGGACTTCTCCATTCCCTATTTCATCGATGGGATCGGGGCGGCGCTGCGTCGGGGCGGAGTTCAGCAGGTGGCGGATCTGAACGGGCAGCCGATCGGTGCGCTGGCCGGTACGACTTCGGTCGCGCTGGCCGAGAGCCTCAGCGAGGCGACGGGATCCAAGCTGATCGAGTTTGCCTCCTACGAGGCGGGCTTGCGGGCGCTCGGCGATGGCATGATCGACATCTACTTCGGCGACCACGGCGTGCTGCAGTTCCAGCTCGACGCCTTGAAGCAGAAAAACAGGCTGATCCCGATCAAGGTCTCGGATGAGCAACTCACCTATGAGCCATATGGGATCGCCATGCCTGCGGGGGAACGACGTCTGCGTCTGGAGGTCGACCGCGCGTTGTCTGAGGCCTATCGGAGCCAGGAGATTTTCGTCGAACTGGAGCGGGCCTTCGGAGCGTTCGAGGTGACCGATCTGACAACCATCATCTACGGCGTCACGGCTCTGCCCGATTGATCGCGGGCACCGGACGCAGTTTTGTTAACAATTTTATCGATTGTTATTTGAAATTTCCCCTGATCGCTCCACAACCCAGAGTGTTGTCGCAATGCAACAATTCTACGTCTGGGATTGTACGGGGACATCCCGGTCGTTTCGCAAAGATCCCCCGGACAGAGGAAGACTTATGAACATTCGACCGACTTTCGCGGCGATTGCCGCAAGCACTTTTCTCATCGCAGGCGTGGCGCAGGCAGGCGACATTTCGGAGCAAGCCGTGATCGACGCGCAAAAGGCTTGGGGCGAGGGCATTGTTGCCATTGCCAAGACCCATACCGACGGCGGCGACTTCAAGGAACGCGCCACCCAGCACATCGACAAGCTTTACGCGTATGGTGACACCCCGGTTATGTTCAAGCCAACGCTCGCCGCCGAGGACCAGTTCCGCGAGAAGTTCGGCGAGGCGCTCAGCTACTTCATCGGCACGCCCGGCACCGAGGATGGCGGCTTCGCCATCAAAGGATGGACCAATGTGCGGTGGGAGAACAACGGCATCTTCACCAGCCACGACGCCGCCATGGCCATGGGCAATTACTACTTCACCGGCCCGGATGGGAAAGAGACCAAGGTCGAGTACACGTTCGGCTATGTGAAGGACAACGCGGGCGATCTGAAGATCAACCTGCACCACTCCTCGCTGCCATACGCGCCGTCGTCATAAGACGCCGCGACGGGATGCCCGGGTGCCGCGCCGGTCGCGGCATCCGGGCGCTTCCTGTCGGTCAGGCCGCTTCGCGGCGGAACAGCGACGCGAACCAGCGGCAGATCGTGTAGAAGGTAGGCGTGAAGAGCAGCCCGAACACGGTCACCCCCAACATCCCGAAGAACACCGCCGTGCCGAGCGCCTGACGCATCTCCGCCCCTGGGCCTTGCGCGACCAGAAGCGGCAGCACCCCAAGAATGAACGCAAACGATGTCATGAGGATCGGGCGCAGGCGCAGCTTCGCGGCCTTCACCGCGGCGTCTACGCGCGGCAGGCCCTCAGCCTCGGCCTGACGGGCGAACTCGACGATGAGAATGGCGTTTTTCGACGCGAGCCCCACCAGAACCACCAGCCCGATCTGGGTCAGGATGTTGTTGTCCATGCCCCGGAACTGCACGCCCGAGATCGCGGCGAGCAAGCACATGGGCACGATCATGATGATCGCGAGCGGCAGGAACCAGCTTTCGTACTGGGCGGCCAGCACGAGGAAGACGAACACGACGGCCAGCGCAAAGACATAGATCGCCGTGTTCCCGGCCAACTTCTCCTGCAATGCGAGCTCGGTCCACTCGAAGTCGAAGCCCGAGGGCAGGATCTGCTCGGCCATGGCCTCGACCGAGGCGATCGCCTCACCTGTCGACGTGCCGGGGACGGTCGCGCCCTGAACCGCCGCGGCCGGGTAAAGGTTGTACCGCGCAACCCGGTAAGGCCCAGTGATGTCCCTGAACCCCGCGACCGCACCAATGGGCGTCATCTCGCCTGCCTTGGATCGCACCCGCAACCGGGCAATGTCATCCAGATTGTCCCGATAGGGTCCGTCTGCCTGCGCGGTCACCCGGTAGGTCTGACCCAGCAGGTTGAAGTCGTTGACGAAAGCCGAGCCGAGATAGACCTCCAGCGCCTCGTTGATCTGCGCGGGCGTTACCCCGATAAGCTGCGCCTTCACGAGGTCGACATCCGCGAAGATCTTAGGCGTCTTGGTGTTGAACAGGGTGAAGACGCGGGTTAGCCCCTCCACCTGATTGCCCTGGATCATCATGCCGAACGCGGCCTGTTCCAGCGCGGGCAGGCCCCGTCCGCGCCGGTCCTGAATATACATCTTCCAGCCGCCGCCCGTGCCGACGCCGCGCACGGGCGCGGGCGCGATCATGAAGACATTCGCCTCCTTGATCCCGAACATCTGGCCCTGAAGCTCACCCTGCACGCGTTGGGCAGAGTAGCCGTTTGCCGCGCGCCACTCAAAGTCCTTCATGGGCACGAAGACCGCGGCTCCGTTCGGGGCAAAGGTGAAGGTCGCGGCGTCCAGACCGACGATCCCGACCGCGTTTGCCACGGCCGGGTGCTGCATGATGATCTCGCTGGCGCGGCGCGAGATCTCGTCCGTGCGCGCGAGCGAGGCCCCTGCCGGAAGCTGGATCACCGTGATCAGGTAGCCCTGGTCCTGATCCGGGATGAACCCCGTTGGCGTTGCCTGGAACTGTTGCCAGGTGAAGGCCATCAGCCCCGCATAGACCACGAGCACGACCACGACCGCACGCAGCAGGATGCGGGTCAAACCTGCATACCCGTCCGCCAGTTTGCCAAACGCCCAGTTGAACCCGCGCCCGAAGGTCAGGAGCGGCCAGCTCAAAACACGGGTCATGGCACCGATCAACCCGGGTCCAGCAGGCGCATTCCTGTCGCGCATCAGCACCCGCGCCATGGCGGGCGACAGCGTCAGCGATACCACTGTCGAGATCACCGTGGCCGTCGCAATGGTGAGCGCGAACTGGCGGAAGAATTGCCCCGTGATCCCCTCGAGGAACGCCGCCGGGATGAAGACCGCCAGCATCACCAGCGAGGTTGCGATCAGCGCGCCGCCGACCTCCGACATAGTCTTGCGCGCCGCCTCACGCGGGGACATGCCCTCGGACAGGTAGCGCTCGACGTTCTCGACTACGACGATGGCGTCATCCACCACGATCCCGATGGCCAGAACCAGTCCGAAGAGCGTCAGGTTGTTCAGCGAAAACCCGAAAGCCTGCATCACTGCAAAAGTCCCGATCAGGCTGACAGGGATGGCGATCACCGGAATGATCGATGTGCGCAGCGACTGGAGGAACAGGACGATCACAAGCACGACTAGCAGCATCGCCTCGAACAGGGTCTGGTAGACCGCTGTGATCGAAGACGAGATGAACTCGGTCGGGTTGTAGACCACCGTGTATTCGACGCCTTCGGGGAAGCCCTCGGACAGCTCGTCCATGGTGGCGATCAGCTCGGCCGCGGTCTCCAGCGCATTCGAGCCAGGGCGCTGGAAGATCCCGATAGGCAGTGCTGTCTTGTCGCCGAGATAGCCGTTGATCGAGTAGTCCTGCGCGCCCAGCTCGACCCGGCCGATATCGCGCACCCGGATCAGACCGCCATCGGTCTCGGCAATCACGATGTCCTCGAACTGCTCGGGTTGCACGAGACGGCCCTGGGTTTCGACCTGAAGCTCGAAGGCTCCGGGATTGGGCACGGGCATGCGGTTGATGGTGCCGGAGGCAACCTGCACGTTGTTCGAGCGCAGGGCCGCGACAACCTCGCCTGCGGTCAGCCCGCGGGCTGCGACCAGTTCCGGGTCCAGCCAGACCCGCATCGAATAGGCGCGCTCGGCAAAGACGGTCGCCTGTCCCACCCCGTCCAGCCGCGCCAGCCGGTCCACCACCTGCGTGCGCGCATAATTGGAGATGTAGAGCTGATCGCGCGAGCCGTCCGGTGATAGCATGTGGATGACCATCATCAGGTCGGGCGAGGATTTGCGGGTGGTGATGCCCAGCCTGCGCACTTCCTCGGGCAGACGTGCCTCGGCCGCGGCCACCCGGTTCTGCACCAGCACCTGCGCCTGGTCGAGATCCGTGCCGAGCTGGAAGACCACGTTCAGCGACATGCGCCCGTTGCCGGTCGACTGGCTGAGCATGTAGAGCATGCCCTCGACCCCGTTGATCTCCTGCTCGATGGGGGTCGCGACCGTATCGGCCACGGTCTCGGCAGAGGCACCGGGATAGGTGGCGGACACCTGAATGGTCGGTGGCGCGATCTCCGGGTACTGGGTCACCGGCAGGCTGTAATAGGCCACAATGCCGATCAGCGTCATGATCACCGAGATCACCGTCGCGAAGATCGGACGGTCGATGAAGAAGTGCGAGAAGCCCATGGGTTACTCCTCGGCGAGGGTGAGTTCGATGGTCTCGACTACAACCTTGCCGCCGGGGCGCGCCCGCTGGATGCCGTTGACCACGACCATATCGTCCGGCGAGAGACCGGATTTCACGATCCTCAGCCCACCTTCCATGTCGCCCAGCACCACGGGCCGGGCCGAGACATTGCCCTCGGCATCGGTCAGCATAACGATCTTGCGCGCCTGATCGGACAGGATGGCCGTGTCCGGGATCAGGAGCGCCTGATAGGGCTCGGTCGCGGGCACTCGAATGCGCCCGAAGACGCCGGGGCGGAGGAAGCCGTCGGGGTTCGGGATGACCGCGCGGACCGTGATCGTGCCCGAGTTCGGGTCCAGGCGGTTGTCCACGAAGTCGATTGTCCCCTGATGGCGGAAGTCAGCCTCGTCCATCAGGCGAACACCCACTGGCAAGGGCTGATCGCTAGGACCGGTGCCGGGCGCTGCCTGGAACCGGCGG
>JBCDID010000011.1:0-20442 GCA_038749355.1 Pseudomonadota bacterium
CCTCGACTTCGGCTGTGTCGAGATCATTGCGTTCCTTGAGCTCGTTGAGCACTCGGGCCGACAACGCGAGCGCTGTCACCTCGTGCAGGCTCCCGTCTTTCTTGCCCTTGCCCCGTGGCGTGCGAACGGTATCGAATATGTATGCGTCGGTCATGGCGGAACTCCTCCGGTTTTGTCAGGCGGGCAACGGATGCCCGGGCCTGAGGTCATAGGGGTGCTTCCAGCCGGGCAGCGCTGCGATGCGGTCGCGCCAGGCGGAGACATTCGGATAGGTGGCCCAATCGATGTCGTATTCGTCGGTGTAGTACATGTAGCCAACGCAGCTGAGGTCGGCCGTGGACAGCGCGTCACCCACGATCCACTCGCGTCCATCGAGATGTGCGTCCAACACCTTCAGCGCCGCCAGCGCACGGCCCTTGAGGAACCCGATCACATCCGGGTTGCGCACCTTCTCCGGCGCGAAGTTCATCAGGAACCGCCAGGTCGCCATGTTGGCTGTCAGCTTGTGATTGTCCCACAGGATCCACCGCAGCGCTTCGCGCGGGTCGGATGCCGCATAACTGCCCAACGTGCCTGTCAGGTAGTCCAGGATGACGCCTGTCTGGCTGAGCCGCACATCGCCATGATCCAGAACCGGGACCTCGGCCATGATGTTCTTGGCAGCAAACTCCTCACTGCGCGCCTCGCCATTGAAGAAGTCCACCCATCTGGGCTCCCAATTGGCGCCTGCGAGTTCCAGCACGAGCGCCACCTTGTAGGCGTTCCCGGACTGGGCAAAGCAATGAAGCGTGTAGTCGGCCATTGGTTGGTCTCCTCTCAGAACTGATCACGCGCAGCCGTGGGCTGAGCCAACGGCGCGTCTTCTATCTTTGGGAGATTACCCTTGCCCGGAACGAAGTTCGCTTCCAACCTGATTCCGTCGGGGTCTTCGAAAAGGATCGAGTAGTACCCCTCGGCCCAGGGTCCGTACTCCGGGGCGCGGATGATCTTGGCGCCAAACTCGACCACACGGTCGTGCAGCACTCGGACATCATCTTCGGACCGCAGCCGGAAACAGATGTGGTGCAGGCCTACACGACGCTGGTCGAACTCCGTGTCCGCGTACTCCGGATCGACGGGCGTGATCATCAGCCCGGTACGCCCACCAATGCAGTAGAAGCACCGCGGGTCGTCATACTGGATCGCCATGCCGAACGTCTCGTGGCAGAGCGCATGGTAGAAGGCGCGGGACTTGGCGAAGTCCCGAACCGAGAGTTGAAAGTGCGCGATGCCATTGATGTCGATCACAGAGTTACTCCAAGACCTGCATAGTTCCGCGTCCAAAGGTGACCCCCGAGAACTCGGGATACACAAGCCTTAGGATCTCGAGCTGCCGTAGATCACTCACCCGCATCAGACGCCAATCGCTGTCTTCCTCTATGGCCAGGATATCCGAGGTCAGCTGTATCCGTTTTCCCTTTGTTTCCATGACAAGTTGAGTAGGCAGCAAGACGTAGCCAGTCCCGGTCGGGGTCTGATGCGCTGAAGCAGCAGCGACATCTATGTCGAACCCTTCAATCCTGACCTCTCCCATGAGCTGTTCGGCTTGGTTCGCCGCCGAGTTCAGCACCTGACCCACTGTAACTCCGGCTTGTTGTGCAATGTGCTGCATTATTCTACGCGGCACGATTTCAAGAACGCCACGCATGTTCCGCGTCAGTAGGTCGTCCTGAAAAACCGCTACTCGGTCTTCAAGGGCCGCACGCTGCAGGGGTGACAACTCAGTTGCCAGCACGCTGCTTCCGGCCAACATGGCCAGTGCCACTCCCGACATCCATCTGAGCACCACTTGGATCAGCATAGTCTCAACTCCCACAACAGCCTATGCCACCGAGGATGCCGCCGCACGCACCTCCGACACCCTCACCGATCCCAGCACAGATGCCGGCGCCCCCTGCCGCTTTCGCGTTTGTGCCTGAAGCGCAGCAACTCGCCGGAGCTTCACAGGCTGCGAGTGTGCAATCGGTCTTGGTGCAGAACCGCTCACCTTGCTGTTTCTTCCTTTTCGGCGGGGTACCCGGTTCATCGTCTCTGCTGTCCTCAGGTGGAGCCTGGTTGAGAGTGATCATGGCCGCGCGGCAGTCCCGGAACCTTTGTCGGATCGGGGCGATCGCACTCCAGATCCCATGCTCCCGGATGGCCGCCTTGGCATAGCCCGAACACCCCGTGCCGCCATGAAGGATGGAGTGCGCACAGCGAAAGCCCTTGTATGGCGAAATCCAGCGCTGGTAGGCGCCAATCAGCCGGAGCGAGATCCAGCTTGCCATGCCGGGGCTGTGCGTCGCCGACGCCATGCTTCCTCCTCCTGGGCCGAGATGGGCGGTTGGCCCGCCTCATCCCCAAGTCGATTTGGTGTACATACGCATGCCATACGCTTGCGGTACGGGTGCCATACGCAAGCCATACACTTGCCATACGCCTGTTTCCCGGCGGCGGGACCCGTTCGTTAAGTACTTGGTTAACGCCTGGGCTGGTTTTGCGCCGCTCAGAATGCCTCCCCCGGCAGGTCCATCACAGGGTCCGCACCGGTCTCGATCCGGGCCAGCCGCAGCTTCGTCTCGGGCAGCATCCGCTTCATGTAGAACCGGCCCGTGGTCAGCTTGTTCTGATAGAAAGCCTCGTCCTCGGTGCCCGCCTCCAGCGCCCGCTGAGCAGCCTTGGCCTGACGGGCCCAGCTCAGCGCCATACATACGTGGCCGAACAGCATCATGAAGTCCACCGACCCCGCGAGCGCGTTATTCGGGTTCTTCATACCAGCCTGCATGAAGTACATCGCGGCTTGCTGAAGGTCCTTGGAGGCCTCTTTCAGCGGCTCGAGGAAGTCGCGTTGCAGCGCCAGATCGTCCTCGTTATCCTTAATGTAGCCCTTGATGTACTCGAAGAAGAGCCGCATCCCGAGGCCCGCATTCGAAGGCAGTTTTCTGCCAATCAAATCAAGAGCCTGGATGCCCGTCGTGCCCTCGTAGATCATGGCGATCCGGGCATCGCGGACGAACTGGGACATGCCCCATTCCTCGATGTAGCCGTGCCCGCCGAAGACCTGTTGCCCGAGTGCCGTGAGGCGATAGCCCTCCTCCGTCAGGAAGCCCTTGATCACCGGGGTCAGCAGGCCGACCATCTCTTCGGCCTTGTCCTTCCATTCCGGGTCCTGATGACGTTTGGTGGCGTCGATCAGCATGGCAACCCAGCTAAGGAAGCCCATGCCACCTTCGATGAAGCTCTTCTGCTCAAGCAACATCCGGCGCACGTCCGGGTGGACGATCAGCGGGTCGGCGGGGCCATCAGGGTTCTCGGTGCCGGTGACAGCGCGGCCCTGCAGGCGGTCCTTCGCATAGGCCGCGGCAGTCTGGTAGGCCGCTTGAGCCTGACCGAGCCCCTGCATGCCGACCAGAAGGCGCGCTTCGTTCATCATGGTGAACATGGCGCGGAGGCCTTTGTTCTCCTCACCGATAATCCACCCCTGCGCGTCGTCGTAATTCATCACGCAGGTGGAGATCCCGTGGATACCCATCTTCTCTTCGACCTTGCCGCAGGTCACGCCATTGCGCGCACCGAGCGATCCGTCGTCGTTCACCAGGAACTTCGGCACCACGAACAAGGAGATTCCCTTGACGCCAGCAGGCGCATCAGGTGTCCGAGCAAGCACAAGGTGAATGATGTTCTCGGCCAGATCGTGCTCACCCGCGGAGATAAAGATCTTCTGCCCGGAGATCTTGTAACCGTCGCCATTCGGCACGGCCTTGGTGCGCAGCATGCCCAGATCGGTCCCGCAATGGGGTTCCGTCAGGTTCATGGTGCCGGTCCATTTACCCGATACCAGGTTCGGCAGGTACTTCTGCTTCTGCTCGTCCGTGCCGTGATTGTGCAGCGCCGAGTACGCGCCGTGGGTCAGGCCGGAATACATCATGAAGCCCATGTTGGACGCCGACTGCATTGTCCCCACGCAGAGGTTCAGCAAAGAGGGCATGCCCTGCCCGCCATATTCAGGATCGCACTCCATCGAGGGCCAGCCGCCTTCGACCAGCAGATCCCAGCCTTCCTTGAAACCCTTGGGCGTGTAGACCACGCCGTTCTCCAGCCGGCAGCCCTCCTGATCGCCAACCTGATTCAGGGGCGCGAGCACGTCACGAGCGATCTTCCCGGCTTCGTCCAGGACAGCACCGGTGAAGTCGTCCGTCATCTCGTCATAGCCCTCGATCGAGGTCTCGTCCTGGATCTTCAGAGCTTCGTGCAAGATGAAACGGTAGTCGCGAAGGGGCGGCTCGTAATGCGGCATGGATATCTCCCTGGGATGGCGTTGGCGTGCGTTATTCCGCGGCGCGCGCGGTTGTCTTTCCGGTCAGCATGGAGCGGACCATGTTCATCTGTTCGTCGAGATCGGAGATCGCCTCATTCAACTCATCGCGTTGCGCGATCAGTTCGGCATGGTGCTTCTCGGCAGCATCCAGCGTCGCGGAGAGCTGCGTCACCTGGCCATCGCCGACCTCGTAGAGATCCAGCAGGTCCTTGATCTCGACCAGCGAGAAGCCGAAGCGCTTGCCGCGCAGGATCAGCTTCAGCCGCGCGCGGCAGGTCGTGGTGAAGAGGCGCTTCTGCCCCTCGCGGATCGGTGCCAAGAGTTCCTTGTACTCATAGAACCGCAGGGTCCGCGGCGTGACGCCGAAGTCCGAGCACATTTCGCCGATGGTGTAGGTTGTCTCAGTCATGGGCCTTTCCCACGAAGAATCACGTTTGGGTTGCTGCACCGATATATGCTTGTCCTTTACGTTCGCGTCAAGTAAAAGTTTACGTGAACGTTAAGTGTAGATTCAGGATGACATGGGCAGCCCGGTCCCATTATGCCCATGGCAGGCGGCGGGCATCGGAGCTCGGGCCCATATCACTCCGCATCTCAGAGCTCAGGAGAAACCATGAGTGGCCGTGGGAACGACCTGATATCGCAGAACACGAGGGCGACCGGGCCGGATGACCCGGGCGAGGTGATGAACGCGCTCCCACACAGCCGGGAGCTTGGCATGCGCCTGCACAGCTCCAAGGGCGGCGTTGCGGTGCTGTCGGTCCCCTACGACGAAAAGCTGGTCGGAGATCCCGAGACCGGCGTGCTGCATGGCGGCGTGATCACGGCGCTTCTGGATACCGCCTGCGGGTCCGCCGTGATGTCGGTTCCGGAAAAGCTGCGCTCGGTGGCCACGCTCGATCTGCGCATCGACTACATGCGCCCCGCCACCGTCGGGGCAACTGTCCGTGCGCGCGCCGAGTGCTACCGGATGACCAACTCGATCGGGTTCACGCGCGCCGTTGCCTATCACGAGGACCCGGACGATCCCATCGCGTCAGCCGCGGGCGCCTTCATGGTAGAACGTGCGAAGGCGGCCACCGAATGAGTTCGCTTGATGCACAGCTAAGAGCCGAAGCGCGGTTGGACGCAGCCCTCGCGACCATGGCCGATGTGGTGCCCTATAACCGGTTCATTGGTGTTGCCTTTGACAGGCTGGGAGATGAGTTGACCGCCCGCCTGCCCTTCAAGGAGCCGTTGATCGGAAATCCGTTCCTTCCCGCAATCCACGGCGGGGCAACTGGTGCTTTCCTCGAGATAACGGCGCTCACCCAACTTGCCTGGGACCGGTGCTGGGCCATCCTCGAGGACGGGGGCGAGCGGGCAGACGCGATCCTCGACGGCAAGTTCCCGGCCTGGCCCAAGACCGTGGACATCACTATCGACTACCTGCGCTCGGGCCGCCCCCGCGACAGCTTTGCTCGCGCACGGGTGCAGAAGGCCGGGCGCCGCGTCGCCCACGTGCATGTCGAGGCCTGGCAAGACAGCCGCGACCGACCCATTGCGATGCTCCGCGGGAACTTCCTGATGCCGGCGGATTAGGCGATGTTGGGGGTAATCCGCATTCTGCTGGGTCCGGCTCTGATGTTTCAGGGAAACCGGGTGCGTCGCGACATATTGCGACTGCCCGAGCCCGCTGGAGCAAGATCGGGCCGAAAGGGCGAAGGGTCTGCGATCTCGATCCTTGTTTTGGGAGATTCCGCCGCTGCCGGTGTCGGAGCGCCTGACCAGTCCATAGCCCTGTCAGGACAGTTGGTCGACTGGCTCGCCGCCTGTCACCGGGTGCGCTGGCGGCTTCATGCCAAGACCGGCTGGACGATCACGGACGGGCTTGATGCGTTGGCGGATCTGCCGGACGAGCAGTTCGATGTCGCCCTGGTCTCGCTGGGCGTGAACGACGTGACCACTGAGACCCCTTTGGCCCGCTGGCTTACTCAATACGAGCGCATCGTCGAACGCCTTCGCTCGGGCCACGGGGTCAAACTGATCATCGCCTGCGCCCTGCCTCCCATGGACCGCTTCCCGGCCCTGCCTCAGCCGCTGCGATGGTACCTTGGGCGCAAATCCCGCGAGCTCGACAAGGCCCTGGCAAAATGGGCCAGCCGAACCGAGGGCATGTGTCACTTGCCGTTTGACACGAAGCTGGAGCGCGATGATTTTGCCGAGGATGGCTTTCATCCAGGGCCCGGCCTTTACGATGGATGGGCCACGGCGGCAGCAGCGATCATTCTGCCTTGGGCGGCAACGCACCTTTCGCCCGCAGAAGATCCAGAGCAGTCTCCAGATATCCAGTGCTGAACGAATGCCCGCCGGGGTGGGTGCAGAACCCGAGGAGCTCGCCCTTCGGTCCATCACGCCCTGCACACGTCAGATCGCCCTTGCCCGGCAAAGGTATCCGATCGCCATAGCCGCCCGTCTGACCCAGCATCTCCAGCGCGTCAAAGATGCTGCCCTGCTTGGTCTGAGCAATCCTTCGGCCCAGCAAGGGGACAATCTTGTCCGAGGTGCCGTGCACGTGGACCAGGTTCACAGCGCCTGACGGACACGCCTTCGGCACCGGGTCCCAGAACGTTCCAGCGATTGGCACGAACCCCGCAAAATCCGCACCTCGCTGGCACGCAAGGTTCCAGACCATCATGCCGCCAGCCGAGAACCCCGTGACCACTATGAGGTCCCGGTCGATGCCGTGTTCCGAGACCAGCGCCTCGGCCAGCGCGTCGAAATAGGCGAACTCCTTGTCACCGGATTCCGAGGGGTCCTCCGGCACGCCGGGGATCAGCCAATCCTGGCTCGCGGACTTTGTGGAAACCAGGGCCATCCCCTGCGCATGGGCGAATGCGACAAGGTTCTTGTTCTTCATGGCCCCCTTGTGGGATCCACGATAGCCATGGTTGAAGATCAGCGCGCCGACCGGGCCGGGTCCGCCTTCGGGCATGGCAATGCGATAGACGCGATCACCGAGCGCGCAGTCGGTCTCCTGCCCGCACGCCTGCGCAAACATGGGCAGAGCACCTGCCAGCATAACGCCGACGAACAGGGTCATGAGCGCACGCATCCGAATCTCCTTTGCCTCGGCGCAGGATAGCGCATCCGTGATGCCTGCCCAGTCACGCCACCGCGAGCACTGGCGCGCATCATCGGGGGCCGCTACCAAGGCCCCCCAAGCAGAGGCTCAGATGACCCACCCGCCACTCAGGCTGTCCGACATCACCTATCGCCGCGTCGTGATCATTGCGATGCCGGTGGTGTTGTCGAACGCGACTGTGCCGTTGCAGGGGGCCGTCGACACGGCGATCATCGGCAATCTCGGATCCGAGGTTTACCTGGCGGGCGTCACGCTTGGTGCGGCGGCCATCGCGCTCATCCTGCAGGTCTTCAACTTTCTGCGGTTCGGCGCGGGTGCGTTGGGTGCTCAGGCGCTGGGTGCGGGCGATCACCGGCGGGTCATCAACGTGCTGGCCCGTGCACTGATCCTGGCGGGCGGGATCGCCGGGTTTCTGATCGTTTCGCAAAACCTGCTGATCAATCAGATCCTGCGCATCTTCGAGGGTAGCGCGCAGGCCGAACGGCTGGCCTGGGTCTATTTCTCGATCCGCATCTGGGCGGCACCAGCTGAGCTTGCCAATTTCGCTTTGATGGGCTGGTTCGCGGGGCAGGAACAGACCCGGCGACTGTTCGAAATGCAACTCATCATCTCGGCCCTGAACATCGTCCTGAACATCATCTTCGTGCTTGGTCTCGGGATGGACGTGGACGGTGTCGCGCTGGGCACGCTGATCGCGGCCTATGTCGGGGTCGGCTACGGGCTATGGCGCGCCCGGCAGAGGCTTCGGGCGATCTGCCCTGACTGGCGTCCAGAGCGCGCCCGTCTGCTGAACGCGGAGGAACTCGGCAAGCTCATGCGGCTCAACCGGGATATCTTTCTGCGCACGATCCTGCTGGTGGGCGCACTGACCTGGATGACGCGTCTCGGGTCGTTGCAGGGCGATGTGGTGTTGGCAGCGAACGGCATTCTCTATCAGATCTTTCATGTCACGACCTACGGGCTGGACGGGTTCGCATTGGCGGTCGAGGCACTGGTTGGCCAGGCGATCGGGGCGCGTAACCGGGCACTATTGCGCCGATCGGTGACCGTCAGCACCATTGCCGCATTCGGACTGGCGGTTGCGATGATGGCCGGGCTGTTTATTGCGCAGACGCCTCTGATCGCGCTCTTCACCAATGTCGACAGCGTTCGCGCAGTGGCCAACAGCCACTTCTTCTGGGCTGCGGTGCTGCCCTTGGTGGGCGCGCTGGCCTTCCAAATGGATGGGATCTTCGTGGGTGCGACTGAGGGCGGAATGCTTCGGAACGGAATGATCGTGTCAGCCGCACTCTACTTCCTTTACAGCGGCTGGGCGGTCGAGAGCTGGGCCAACCACGGTCTTTGGGCCGGATTGTGGGGTTTCCTGCTCCTTCGCGGCATGACGCTGGCCGCACAATATCCATGGCTGGAAAGGCGTGCGGAGGTGGACTGATGGACCCTCGTTATCTCGTTGTCGCAGGTGCCTGGGCCACACAGTTCACAGTGATTGGTCTCATGTTCACCTTCGGGCTGCTGTTCGGTGTGTTCGAGGAGGAGTTTGGCTGGCCGCGGTCGGTCCTCTCGGAGGCCACCGCGCTCGCCTTCTTCATGATGGGCGTGCTGGCCATGGTCGCGGGCAGGGTCGCGGACCGCTGGGGGCCGAGGGCGGTTCTGGCGTGCTCCGGGCTTCTCTTTGGCGCAGGCTACATGCTGATCGCGACCGTGACCGCGCCATGGCAGCTCATGCTGCTCTTCGGCACCCTGATCGCCTTGGGCATGAGCACCCATGATGTGGTGACGCTGTCGCTGATCACTCGCTGGTTCGGCAAACGGCGCGGAATCATGACGGCGGTCGTGAAGGTCGGGACCGCCTGCGGGCAGTTCTCGCTACCGCCTCTGGCGGCGTGGCTGATTTTGGATTTGGGTTGGAAGACGTCGATGGCAGTGATTGGTGCAGGCGCGGCAGGCGTGCTTTTGGTGGCAGCCCTTCTGACACGGCCGCCCCCCAAACCCGACGGACCTGGAGGCCCGCAGGAGGCCGCCACGGGTCTGTCCTTTCAGCAAGCCCGGAGGAGCGCAGTCTTTTGGCGCATCTGCATCATCCAGTTCATGTTCTTTTCGAGCCTCATGACCGTGCCCGTGCACATCGTGCCCCACGGTATGGACCTCGGGGTGGAGCTCGGTACCGCAGCAACTCTCCTGTCCGTCATGGCGGCAGCCAGCGTGGCCGGGCGCCTGACGGTGGGCGTGTTCGTTGACCGGGTGGGCGGAAGGCTCGGCTATGTGCTCTGCTTTGTCCCGCTCATTCTGAGCATCGCGACGCTCCTATGGGTCTCGGCGCCGTGGGCTCTCTTCGCCGTGATCGCGGTCTACGGATTCGCCCATGGCGGGTTTTTCACGGTGGTGGCGCCAACGGTGGCCGAGTTCTTTGGGCTTCGCGCACACGGAACGATCTTTGGCGTCGTGCTGTTCTCAGGGACAATCGGCGGCGCCATCGGCCCGATACTGGCCGGGCGGATGTTCGACTCTCTCGGGACCTACAACCCCGCTTTCCTGACATTGGCGGTAATGGGGTGCCTTGGTCTTGCCATCGCGCTGACACTGCCGCGCCCTCAATTACAAAGCTGAACGACCAGCAAATGACCGATGATTCCCACACGCGCCGCGTAGGGTGCATCCAGAGCGTGCTCGCACGCGTGATGCACCGAAGCCCGCAGGGCCAATCTACTCCATGCCGCCTGCGAAGATCAGCCGCTCATCTACGGGTGCCACCCGCAGGATGTTTGTCGTCCCTGGCGTGTTGAAGGGAACGCCCGCTGTCACGATCACCCTATCGTCTTCGGCCGCAAACCCGTCCTGACGACACACACGCGCCGCCTGCACGACTGCCAGCTTGAAACGCTCAACCTCTGGCGTCACCGCACAGTGCAGCCCCCAAGCGAGGCTGAGGCGGCGCGCCGTTGCTGCAATCGGTGTGAGCGCCACGATGGGCACCTGTGGCCGTTCGCGCGACGCCAAAAGCGCAGTCGTGCCAGAGTGGGTAAAGCAGCAGATTGCCTTGACATCAGTCGACTCGGCAACCTCTCTAGCGGCCGCGGTGATCGCATCCGAGACAGACTCGCGCGGGATCACAGGGCCGGCCTCGATGGCCCGGCGGTAGAGCGCATCGCCCTCCACGTTCAGGGCAACGTTCTCCATCATCTCGACAGCCTCGATGGGATACTTCCCGGCTGCGGACTCGGCGGACAGCATGACTGCATCTGCGCCGTCATAGATCGCCGTGGCCACATCCGAGACCTCGGCCCGAGTGGGCTGCGGGCTCTCGATCATGCTCTCCAGCATCTGGGTCGCGACAATTACAGGCTTGCCAGCCTGACGGCAGCGGCGGATCATGCGCTTCTGGATTGCAGGCAGCTCCCAGCTCATCATCTCGACACCGAGATCGCCCCGGGCCACCATGATCCCGTCGACCTGATCTAGGATTTCCTCGAACCTGTCCACGGCGGCGGGCTTCTCGACCTTCACCATGATCCCGACACGGTGGTCGCCGAGCAACTCACGGGCTTCGATCACATCCTCCGGTCGCTGCACGAAGCTGAGCGCGAGCCAATCGATCCCTCCCAGTGACAACGCGAACTCGAGATCTGCCCGGTCCTTCTCGGTCAGCGCTGCGAGCGGCAGAACCACGTCAGGCAGGTTCACGCCCTTATTGTTGGAGATGGTCCCGCCGACCAGCACTTCGCAGTCCGCACTCTCGGCATCGCAGGCGAGCACCTTGAGGCGGATCTTGCCGTCATTGACCAGTAGTGTGGCACCGACTTCCAGCGCCGCGAAGATCTCAGGATGTGGTAGGGTCACGCGATCCAAGGTCCCGGGTGCCTCGGTCAGGTCGAAGCGGAAGTTGGCCCCCTCCACCAACTCGGCGGATCCATCGACAAACTGACCCACGCGCAGCTTCGGTCCCTGCAAGTCCACGAGTACGCCGATGGGACGCTCCAACTCCATCTCGATCTCACGGATCAGGCGGTGACGCTCCCGCACATCGTCGTGGCTACCATGGCTCATGTTAAGACGAAACACGTCAACACCCGCCAGGAACAGGCTCTTCAGCATCTCCCGCGTCGAGGAAGCCGGGCCCACGGTCGCGACGATCTTGGTGTTTCTTTGCCTGCGCATGATTGCCCCTCTTCCTTCTGGTTGTGCCGCCCTTATTGCCATCATGTGTGTCGGTTTCAACAAAAGCCACACTAAGAATGTTGCGGACTTGCACCATGTCGGGGCCAAAGCTATCTCGCTCAGGCAGGAGGTTCGCATGGACGCAATCACGATATTCGCCCCGGTAGAGCGGGTGCAGAGCCGCACGGACGCGCGTTCGGACGGGCTCTTGCTGGTCTGCGATCATGCGTCGAATGCGGTGCCGCCCTGGGTGACGCCCCTCGGTTTGCCGCAGGAGGACATGACCCGCCATATCGCCTGGGATGTCGGCGCGCGAGGGGTTACGCTGGAACTGGCCCGACTGATGGGCGCACCAGCAGTGTTGTCGACCTGGTCGCGGCTGGTCATCGACCCGAACCGTGGCGAGCAGGATCCTACTCTGGTGATGAAGCTCTATGACGGTTCGCTCATCGAGGGGAACCGCCACGTTGGCGCCTCGGAGACCGCCGAGCGCGTCGAACGCCTCCACCGCCCCTATCACGCCGCCATAGATGCCGTGTTGGATGATGCCATTGCCAAGGGGCGTCCCCCTTCGCTGATCTCCATCCATTCTTTCACGCCGCAATTGCGAGGGCGGCCCATCCGGCCCTGGCATGTCGGGCTGTTGTGGGATCAGGATGACCGGCTGGTCAGGCCACTATTGAACCGGCTATCTACGGAACCGGGCCTCGTGGTCGGTGACAACGAACCCTATTCCGGCCAGCTTGTGGGCGACTGCATGTGGATGCACGGAACGTCCCGCAATGTTCCCCATGTGCTGATCGAGATCCGCAACGATCTGATCGAGACAGCGGAGGCGCAGACTGCGTGGGCTGCCAGGCTCGCGCCGCATATCGAGGGAGCACTGAGCGACATGGCAATGGGCACGACCGAACATACCACCCCGCCTAAACAGGCCGCCCGCAACTGACAGGAGGACATGATGGCCGATCAGGACACGTATCTGAAAACCCAAGCGCTCGAGGCCGCCGCCTTCCGCCGACTGCGTGATCATCTGCGCGACCGCACGGATGTGCAGAACATCGATCTGATGAACCTCGCAGGCTTCTGCCGAAACTGTCTCTCAAGGTGGTATGGAGAGGCCGCGGCCGATGCCGGGCAAGACCTGTCCAAGGACGAAGCCCGAGAGATCGTCTACGGCATGCCCTACGCGGAATGGCGCGAAAAGTTCCAGACCGAGGCGACGGACGCACAAAAGGCGGCGTTCGAGAAATCAAATCCCGGCCACTGAAAGTGTCGGACCGTGTCGTCTTGATGGGTGTCAAGGGCGGCCCGTCGATCCGCCCGGGCTCGAACATGCCAACCTCGATCCTGCTGCAGCTAGGTGGCCGCAACATTCTGGTTGATGCGGGGTTGGGGGTAACACGCGGGCTATGCGATGCAGGGGTTTCTCTGCCGTCAGTTGAGCGGATCTTTGTCACGCACCTACATTCGGATCACTACATTGAGCTCGGACCGTATTTTCACACGGCGTGGACTACCGGATTGAAAGCGCCGGTGCCCGTGCATGGTCCCGAAGGCTTGAGCACATATTGGACAGCGTTCTGCGCCTCCATGGACTTCGACATCTCGCTGAGGATTGAGGACGAGGGCCGGTGCAGCTTCGCACCGTTGATGGATCTGGTGCCGCTGACTCCGGGCATAATTCATCAGGAACAGGGATTGACTGTGCGCGCGATGCGGAATGCCCATCCTCCAATCAACGAGAGCTATGCCCTGAGGTTCGAGACAGACGAGAGCACCATCGTGCTGTCAGGCGACACGGCCTACATGCCCGAGATGGTGGACTTTGCCAAAGACGCCGACCTGTTGGTCCATGAGGTGATGCTGATCGAGGGCGCGCGCGCGATCTCGGCACGGATGCCCAATGGTGACGAACGCCTGTTGAAACATCTCCTACGCAGCCATACCAGCGCCGAGGACGTGGGACGGATCGCGACCGAGGCCAGGGTCAGTAAGTTGGCGCTGAACCACTTTGTACCCGATGGGGATCCGGATTTCCCACCTTCAGCTTACGAGGCCGCGGTCCGCGCCACATGGGACGGCCCGCTTGAGGTCGCCAAAGACGGTTTGTCAATTCTGCTCTGACCAAGTGAGTTCGGGGCGATTTTGCGGACCGCCTTGCGAGATCTCGCGCCCGCCATTTGACGGAAGATGCGCTCCGTGTCCGTACTCCTTCAGCCTTCACTCGCGCCCAGATTCCACTGGCTGCGCCCAACAGCCAAGCAGCGGCGTACCGGCGGCCTGCCGGATGCGCAAACACCGTCCCGCTCCACTATGTTGCCGCAGTTGAACGATACGCCGCCGGACACAAACGAGTAGTCTGCCAAGCTGGCACTGATGTTCGGAGGGTGAGATGGAAGCAATTCTTCCTGTGGGTGATGTTCTTGACGACGGCACTATTGTCCAGCTCGCCCTGCGGTTGGAACAGACCGGAACCGACGTCTTCGGTCTCCCGATTCTGACACCTAGCTGGCGGCTGATCCTTCGCAGCGGAACCACTGGTGAAGTGCTGCCCGGTGGCGACCGTCTGCTGGAGGTCCCGGAGGAAGGTATACCACCCACTAATGTCCAGCCATTTGTCCGGGCGACCGACGACGGCGGTTTCCTGATTGCGTACTTCGTGTCCGAGAACAGCGTAGGCAACACCGATCTGCCGGACGGAATAGCACCCGGCCTCTACACCCAGAAGTTTGATTCCAACGGCGACCCGGAAGACGTGGCGGAGCGTCAGGCCAACGGCGAATTCGAAGGGGTTACAACACTGAACAATGGCGGCGCGATCTTCAGCGTCTCGGCAGGCATCGAGGGCCAGCCGGGCTTCACGTTCTCTTCGGTGGTGGCGGAGACAAGCTCGGTCACGACCCTACAGACCCCCTTCCCCACGTTCGAAGGCCTCGGCACACAACTCGACGACGGCGGATACGTGATCTTCAACAGCGGCGCGGACGATGGCGTGATCGCACCCATGGTCATGACTGTCCTTACGACTGGGCTCACGACCCAACGGCAGGTGACAATCGAGGAATTGCCGGGGGGCCAGCCAGGCCAGGACTTCATCGCCGTGCAAGTGCGCGATTTACCAGGGACCGACCGATTTGTGGTGGTCTTTGCTGAGGATACCGTCGCGGCAACAGGCTCGGGCGCGCGGCTCTTCATCGGTTTCGGCGATGCCAGGGGCGCGAGCACGCTGACCGATCTTACCGGTGTCCAGCAGATCACTGCTGATGCCCCAAACTTCGCAGACTTGGAAGTATTCGAAGACGGCTCATTCGTCCTTCTATGGACCGAGGGTGTCGGCACCGAACAGCCTAGCGGCCTGCCAACCGGACGACTGGTCTGGCAACACTTCGCGCCGGATGGGACCGCACTTTCGGCAGTTACAGATATGGTCACTACGACTGAATCCGAGGCGCCACTTTTCTCGACAGACCTTCTGTCCGAATCTGGAGAGTTCCTTGTGACCACGCCGGTCTTCTTTCGCGACACGATCGAAATCAACGGGCAGACCTTCGAATTCAACAACTCCCGCACGGAAACCGAGATCTTCGAACTCGAGTTGCTGGCGCCCGAGGATGATCAGATCATCCTGACACCCGAGGACGATGTGTTTACGGCGACTGACGCCAACGAGCGCATCCTCGCATTGGAAAGCGATGACAGCGTCTCGGCCGAAGGTGGCAACGATACGGTCCTCGCCAGCACTGGAAACGATATTGTGGACCTCGGCCTGGGCGACGACACGGCTGATGGCGGTGACGGCTTGGACACGCTTTCCTTCGCGTCTGTCGATACTCCTGGTTTCGTGTTGGGGGATGTTGAGTTCGGTGTGTTTGTGAGCCTGGAGAACCAGGGCGCCGCGCAGAATACGGGCCACGGCTTGGACAGCTTCACCGGTTTCGAAAACCTTGAGGGCAGCGGCTTGGACGATCTCCTGACTGGGGACGGAGCCGCCAACACGCTCGCGGGCCTCGATGGATCGGACGTGCTGACCGGCGGCGCAGGCGACGACCTCATCCTCGGCGGAGCCGGGTTCGATGCGATCGAGGGCGGAGCAGGCGCGGACACTCTCTTCGGAGGCACAGGCGGCAATGCCATCGAGGGCGACATCGTGACCTACTTCTCGGCCACTGGACCTCTGGTCTTTGACTTCGGCTCCACAATCACAGAGTTCGACACAGGGTCGTCAGAGGCGATCCTGGAAGACACGATCGGAGACGACATAGAGGGCTTCGCGGGCGCACAGGACCACGCGAACACTTATCTTGCTCAAGACCTCACCGGGTTCACGCTCTTCCTTGGCGGCCGCGAGGCTGACACCTTCCAGGGCGGATCAGGAACCGATCAGCTTCTAGGCCTCGCAGGCAATGACGTCATGTACGGCAACGATGGTGGCGATGCGCTGATTGGGGAAGCAGGCGACGACGACCTCTTTGGCGGCGCGGGCGCGGATGTCTTCTTCTTCGACGCGGTGAACGAGGGTGACGACACGATCCACGACTTCGAACTTGGCACTGACCTCGTCTTCTTCACTGGCGGGCGGCTGTCGGGACCGGGCGACGTGACGGCCGAGGCCGTGGATGTGGGAGGCGACGCGGGCCTCGAGGATGCGCGCATCAGCTACGTGGTGGACGGGTTCGCTTCATCTCTGACGGTGCTGGATACGAATGTGGACGCGCTACTGCCACAGATCATCTTCAGCGGCTGATCGGCGGGGATTCCGCCCCCCGCCCGAATTGCTAGTGTGATCCCATTGTGAGCGGCCGCGCTGGGCAGGCCGGGTGAGGATTTGATGAACGTATTTGTCGTGACGACATTGGACAGCTTCTCGCTGACTGACGACGGCTTGCTGAGTTTCTCGGAAGCGTTGGCTTTGGCCGTCATCGTGGGCGGCGAGAGCATCATCCGCTTCGCGCCCGGGCTTGCGGGCAATGTGGAACTCGGGACCGGCCCGATCGAGATCCCGGACGGCGTTGTGATCGAGCCCAATTCGGACATCACCTTTCTGGACGTCGACTTCACCGGAACTGTGACAGACGACCTTGGCAGCCCCTTCGTGAACGATGACCCGCTGAACAGCCCGGCGGGTGACGGGACACTGGTGTTGGAGGACGGCTCGCTATTGCTCAGGGATGAGCGCAGCGAGCAAACCGCCGCAACAGGTGCACCCCTCACCGACAGGCTTGTGCTGAACAACTCTGATCTAACCTTTCTTTCCACAAAACAGTTCGCAATCACGAGCCTCACAAATGACGGCTTAATCGAAGTTCGAGGCGACAGCGGCATAGGCTTTGCCCATAGCGGCCCGGGCACTCAGATCTCGTACCTGAGCGCTGGACCAACACTGTCAATTCAGGGGGAACCCGGCGCACAGGAACGAACTCGGCTGGACATCTTCGTCTCCTACTCAACGCCCGAGGAGCAAACAGGGCACTACACTTCTGCTCTTTTTCTCTCTGCCCAACGACTTTCCGATCCAGTGGACGCAACAATAGAACACGTCGATCTTCGCGTGATTGCAGATGTTGGCGATCGCGAATTCAGACTCGGTGGGCCACTGGAAGGCACAATCACCGTAAGTGATAGCAGGCTAGCTGTGCTGAATGCCGGTGCAACAACTTATGGCACAAGCCTCGATTATCAGAATGGCGTTGCACTATTCGGCAGTGCAAACGCCATAGTCACAGCCAGTTCCCTTTACCTGCAGGGCGATCGCGCTGGGGAAATCTTAGCACTTGGCGGCGAACTGACACTTGATGGCAGCTTTGCAAGTCTGGACGGCAGTGAAGGCGATGACATCGTCGCCGGAAGTTTCTACAGCGTCGCGCTCTCCAAATCGAAGATTTATGCCGCAGGCGGGCGCGGCAACGACGTTATCCAAGGTGGAGGTTATGGCCTGACGCTTACGAGCGGCGACAGCTTCGACGAAGAAGCGATCATGTTTCTTGACGGCGAAGTCGGACACGACACCATTTACGCTAACTTCGAGGGTCCGATCTCAGGAAACGGATCGATTTTCGTTCTGGGAGACTCGGGAAACGATACTGTCGCCGCTGGTAGCCAACTAAGGCTCGACGGCGTTTCATTGTACCTTGATGGCGGCGAGGATGACGACCTCCTGGTACTCGCGTTAGTAACAGGCGAGGTGCGCGACTGCACCGGCGGGAGCGCGCCGGACTGCACTCCGAACATCGCAAACGACACGGTCTTCGAGATTTCGGGCAGCATCTATGTAGGCAACTATGTCAAGGTCCTCGGCGCCTCCGGAGACGACACCGTCGTGGGGATCGCGACAAATATCATGGATTTCGGTGCCACTCCGATTCCGAACGAAGAACCACTGCCTGAGCGGATCACGGTGGATCCGGTCTTCAATCCACAGTTTATGGATCTGAGAGGCTTTGAAGGCAACCTTGTCCTCGACGGTGGTGACGGCGATGACGAGGTGACGCTGTCCGAGGTCTCCGCAACCATCCTCGGGGGGTTCATCGAACTGCGCGGCAGCGAGGGCAATGACACGGTCCTTGGCGTCGACGGGGACGTGCGCCTGGCTAATTTCGCACCGGGTGCTGACATCTTCGAAGCCCTCAGTATCATCTCAATCGATGGCGGGGCGGGTAACGACGTGCTGCAACTCGCCACCGGCGAGGTTATCGACGGCGAGATCGGTTTGCTCGGCTTTGGGGCGAGCGGCAATGATACTCTGTTTGGCACGTCGATCTTTGATGTCATGTATGGTGGCGAAGGGGATGACCTTCTCTACGCCTCCAAGATATCGGACATCGTTTTTGGCGGAGCAGGCACCGACACCTTCAGTGCAGCGAACCTCACTGATCCCGTGCGGATCGTCGGGGGCATAGAGCTTGGCGTCACAGTCAATCTTGCGCCGTTGCCAAATCCGGTCAATGACGAGGAACTAGCGTTGCTCGACAGGCAGGACTTCTTCGACGGGATCGAGAACATCGAGGGGTCCGACTTCTCCGACTTCCTCAATGGTGACGATCAGGCCAACACGATCATGGGTGGCGATGGCGGTGACTTCCTCACCGGCGGAGGCGGCGATGACCTTCTGGAAGGGGGCGCAGGATTCGACGCGCTCGAAGGGGGCGCGGGCGCGGACAGTCTGTTCGGAGGTGAAGGCCTTGGCGACGTGGCCACCTATTTCGACGCAGACGGCCCCCTGACCTTCGTCTTCGACGGTAACTTGCAGAGCTTCGCGGCGGGCACCTCCTCCATAGCCGCCGATGACGTGATCGGAGCCGATGTTGAAGGTATTTTCGGTTCCAGCGCCTTCTCGAACACGTTCGATGCGTCTTCCCTGACCGAGTTGACCTTCCTGTTGGGCGGCGGCGACAGCGACACCTTCATTGGCGGCGCAGGCACGGACCAGCTACTGGGTCTCGGTGGGGACGACGTGATCTACGGCGGCGCTGGCGGCGACGGGATCATTGGCGGCGTGGGGGATGACGACCTGTTCGGCGGCGCCGGCATGGACGCCTTCTTCTTCGGCGGAGCTGGAGACGACAACGACATCATCCACGACCTCGAACTGGGGCCGGGCGGCGACGTGATCTTCATTGGCGGAGGCCTGACGGCAGCCGATCTCACCTTCGCCGATGCCGATTCGGGAGGGACCGAGGCAGTCGACACGCTGATCACCTATGCGACAGGCGGGTCCATCGTCGTGATCGACCTGGACGCTGCAGCCGTGGAGGCCGGGGCAACCATCCTGTTCGGTTAGGCACGGGAAAGCAGTCGGCGGGCGCGGTTCGCGACGGGAACGTCGATCATCTTGCCATCGACCTCAATCGCACCTTCGCCTCTGGCCAGCGCCGCGTCATAGGCATCGACGATCCGTCGTGCCTGACCAATCTCTGCCTCCGTCGGCGAAAAACCGGTATTCAGCACCGCAACCTGCGCCGGGTGGATGCATGTCCCACCATCCATGCCCATGGCGCGCGCTTCGGCAATGTCGGTGGCATACGCGTCAAGGTCCGAGAAGTTCGCGATTGACCCGGCGTAGCCCACGGCCAGCACCCCAGCCGCGCGCGCCGCGACCTGCATCTGCCGCAGGTAAGGCAGCATATCCTCGGCCCGAACGCCCGGCATCCCCATGGCATCCGCAAAGTCCTCGCCCCCCAGGCCCATGGCCACAACCCGGGGGGAAGCCGCGACTTCGCGTGCGGCATAGAGCCCATCGACCGTCTCGATCAGCGGGAAGAAGCGGATCCCACCCAAGGGCAGCCCGCGCTCAGCTTCCAGCTCAGAGACAACCTCGTGCAACAGCGCCACGTGCTGCGCACCATCCGCCTTGGGCAGCATAAGCGTGTGGACGCCCTTACAAACCGCCGCCTCCAGATCCGCGATCGCCATCCTGAGCGGGCGGTTGATGCGCACAACGACGTCCGCCCCACCCTGCCCGACTTGCGACACCACCGAAGGCAAAAGCCCGCGCGCCCGAGGCTTCTCGGCAAGTGCCACTGCATCCTCAAGATCCACGATGATCGCGTCCGCCCTGCGGCTATGGGCCTTGGCCACGAACCGTTCGGCGGTCGCGGGGACGAAGAGCATGGAGCGCCAGCGGGGCAGGCTCATATGACGCCCTCCTCCGCCAGCCGCGTGCGGTCCTCGTCCGACAACCCGAGCGCGCCGAGGATCTCGGCATTGTGTTGGCCGATGTCAGGGGCAGGCGTTCGCAGCGCTCCAGGAGTGTCGGACAAACGTGGCACGACATTGTGCATGGGGATACGCCCCGCCTCCTCGTCCGGCATGTCCACGATGACAGCGC
>JBCDID010000012.1:0-19713 GCA_038749355.1 Pseudomonadota bacterium
GGGGCCGATGCTGGTGATTGGCGGCAAGCTGCATCCGAGGTTCCTGCCCGACAGCACCTCGTTCCGCACCCGCAACGGAGTGGGCGTGCACCCGGACAGCCAGACAGCCATCTTCGCAATCTCACGGTTTCCGGTGACGTTCCACCACTTCGCACGGCTCTTCCGGGATCACTTCAAGACCCCGAACGCGCTTTATCTGGATGGCTCGATTTCGCGGATGTATGCCCCGCAGATTGACCGACGCGACAGCGGCGGCCGGTTCGGCCCCATCCTTGGCGTCGTTCAGACGCCCTGACTGCAAGTCAGGTCCAGTTTCTCTCGCAGGACAAGAAGCTCCGCCACGTTCTGCACAGAAATTCATTCAGGTCTGTGAGTACCGCTACCGCACGGCCGGCCGGGAACAGGCAGACTCGCTCTGCACGGCACGATTTTTTCGCCGTGTGATCCATTGAAACCAAGCATTTAGGAGACGACCATGAACAAATCATCGAAAACGAAAGCCGCCGAAGTATCCGATACCGAACTCGACCGGATCAACGGAGGGGCCGAGAATGCGGGCTACGGCTATGCGGGCGTGGCATATGACAATGCCGACCTGCTCAACCACAATGCCCAACAGCTGAACAACGGTCCGCATTCTGGCCATACCGGCCTTCAGGCAGGCTTCAAGAAGGTCGCACGGAACGTCGCAGATACCGACGTCCGCAATGACCTCCAGTATCCGTCCCAGTACGGCAAACAAGGGCTAGAGGGCTGACCTGACGGCCCAACTCGCCCAGACGCGCAGCGACCATGCCGCTCCCGGGAGCGAGGGGGTAGGCGCGCGGATCCGTCAGGCCGCCGCGCGCCTCCAGCCGACCTTCAGCATCACATCCCAATAGCTGGACGCGGTCTCCATCCGGTCGGCATAGCCCTTGTCGCACAGCGCCTTGTGCAGCCGTGGCAGCTTCCAGCAGGGCACGTGCATGACCAGATGATGCTCGAGATGGTAGTTCACCCAGTACGGCGCGAGGAAGAACGCCGTCACCGGGTCCGCGAACGTCGTCCGGGCATTGCCCAACGGATGCTCGGGACGCGTCAGCACCGCATGTTCGGCGATGTTCCGGACCCGGATCACGAACTGGTACCAGGTCATCAGCGGCAACAGCCAGAAGGCCAGCCAGTACCACCAAGCGCCAATCGCCCACATGAGCGCGAAGATCACCGCATTCGCCAGTAGCCCGGGGCGCAGATCCTCGGACTGAAAGGTCTGCGCCATCTTCGCCCCCGCGATCGCGTCCTCGTCGAACCCCAGTTGCAGCGCGCGCCGGAACTGGGCGAGGCGCAGCTTGTAGCCCGTCTGCCCCGTCAGATCGCGCGTGAATTTGCGCTTCAGGCTCGCGCGGGTCGTCGGAAACTTGGCGGAGAGCGGCAAGTCCGGATCACGCTCGGTCTGCGTGTATTTGTGATGCACCAGATGATATGTGCGGTAGGAGGTCATCTCGGCCAGGATCGGCCGCGCGCAGAGCCACTGCCCGGCCCACTCGTTCAGCCATCCCGTCTTGAACAGGGCCCGGTGCGCGGACTCGTGCATCAGGATCGCAAAACCCAATTGCCGCGAGCCAACCACCATCACAGCCAGAACGAAGGTCAGTACCGAAGGCCACCACGCGAACAGCGCCACCGCGCCAAAGACGCAACCCCAGCCGAACGCGACCAGCCCCCAGCCCATCCAGTCCGACCGCTCAGCCAGCGGGCGAATCTCGTTTGCGCTCAGATAGTCCTTTCCGGCAGCCATCGCATGCTCCGTTCAACCGCGGTCCACACTACCGCAATCCGGCCCGCCTTCAAATCGGTGAGAGTGTGATATCCTGTGTCCGATGCTTTGAGGAATTTCGATGACGTGGGACACGGAAGACACTGTGGCCAAGGAAACGCTCTTGGGAACGGTCCTGGGGCTGGCAAGAGGCACTCTGATCTTTCCGACATGGACCAGCCTGAAACGTCTTGGCGCCAATCCAGCCATGAAGGCCACGGCGCTGATGCCGGTATTGGGCTATCTCATACTGATCAAGGACCAGGTTCGTTTCTCGGATGCCTTCTGGATACGGTTCTCCGGCGGGGAGCCGGTCGATGTCGGATGGGTCTGGCTGATCGGCGCTCCGTTGATGACATGCGAGCCCTATCGGCTCTACCTGATCTATTTTGGCCTGACCGCGCTCGGTCTCGGCGCGCTGCTCTTCGCGTGGCGCTGCCCGCACGAAATCCGGGACTATCCTGACCGGATTGCCTTTGTCCAAAGCCGCCTCGAGCATACGACCGAGATGCGCCGCACCGACTTCCTGACATACGCCATGGGCCATTGCGACCGCGTTCGTTGGTGGCAATGGGCCAACAACAGGGCAAAGCTGAAGACGGTGTTGGAAGAACAGTGCGTTCATATGGTTTCATTCTATCGAACGCATGAGAGTGTAAGTTCGACCTACCAAGGTGCGAAGCATTGGTTCTTAGAAGAGACCCGAGAACAGGATCGTGCCACCGCGGAGACTCACAGGAAGCGGATAACTGACACGTTCACAAACGTCTGTTCCCGCCTCCATCAGTTGCGCAATGTCGAAGCCCTGCCAGTGCGTTTTCTGATACGCATCCTCTGGACTGCCGGGTTCACCCTGCTCGCCATCCCGTCGCTATACGCCTTCCTCGCCGTGCTCACTGTTGTCTTATGGGGCGCGGTCGCGAACTAGTCAGCCATCTTGGCAAACCCGTCCCAACTGCTTATGCGGAGCGCGCATGAGTGAGGGCCCCACATGATCTACAAGACCGCCGACGAGTACATGAACGCCCCCCGCAAGGCGGTGGCGCTGTTCGGCATGTCCGGGCTCGGCAAGACCTATGTGGCGAACATGCTGCGCGCGGAGGGCGCGTGGTTCCACTACTCCGTCGATTACCGCATCGGCACGCGCTATATGGGCGAGCACATCGCCGACAACTTCAAGGCCGCGGCCATGCAGGTGCCGTTCCTGCGCGAGTTGCTGCTGACGGATTCAGTCTATATCGCATCGAATCTCACGTTCGAGAACCTCGCGCCCCTGTCGACCTATCTCGGCAAGCCGGGCGATCCGAACAAGGGCGGCATCGCGTTCGAGGAATACGTGCGGCGGCAGCGCCTGCATCGGGCCGCCGAGATCTCCGCCATGCTGGACACGGTCCCGTTCATGGACCGGGCGCAGGCGCTCTACGGCTATCCGCATTTCCTCTGCGATACCTCAGGATCGCTGTGCGAGGTTGTGGACCCGGACGCGCCGGGCGATCCCGTTCTGTCAGTGATCTCGGAACACATGCTGCTGGTGCAGATCCGCGGAACCGAGGCGGATGCAGAGGAGCTGGCCGCCCGTTTCGACCGCGATCCCAAGCCCATGTATTATCCGGAGATCTTCCTGACCGAGACCTGGCAGGCTTACCTGATTGAGCGCGGACTGGGTGCTGAACAGGTCGACCCGGACGATTTCATCCGCTGGGGTTTCCGGCGCCTATTGACCCATCGCCTGCCCCGCTATGACGCCATTGCGGACAAATGGGGCGTATCGGTTGCCGCGGCGGACGTCGCCCGCGTGCGCAACCCGAAGGACTTCGACGCCCTGATCGCCGACGCATTGCAGAACCGCACGCGGGCGTGATCGGCGCTTTCCTTTTCGGCGCGACACCCCTATCTCCCCTCGACCGGACAACCGAAACGCGAAAAGCCCATGCCCATCAAGATCCCCGCGACCCTGCCTGCCCATGACGTGCTCAAGCGCGAGGGTGTGCAGGTGATGTCGGAGGAGCTGGCCGACCGGCAGGATATTCGCCCGCTCCATATCGGACTGCTGAACCTGATGCCGAAGAAGGTCCAGACCGAGACGCAGTTCGCCCGGCTGATCGGCGCCGGTCCCCTGCAGATCGAGCTTACGCTGATCCGCATGTCCGATCACCTGACCCGCAATACCTCTCAGGCGCATATGGAGGCGTTTTACAGCCCCTTTGCCGAGGCGCGGGAACAGAAGTTTGACGGGCTGATCATCACGGGCGCACCCATCGAGCACCTGCCCTTCGAGGAGGTGAGCTACTGGGACGAGTTAGGTGAAGTCTTCGCCTGGACCCAGACCAATGTGCACTCGACCTTCGCCATCTGCTGGGGTGGGCAGGCGATGCTGAACCACTTCCACGGGGTGCCGAAGCATGATCTGGAGGCAAAAGCGTTCGGCTGCTTCCGGCACCGGAACCTCGCGCCAGCGTCTCCGTACCTGCGAGGGTTCTCGGATGACTTCGTGGTGCCTGTGAGCCGCTGGACCGAGATCCGCGAGGACGACCTGCCCGGCGACTCGGGGCTCGGGGTTCTGATGCACTCGGACGAGGTCGGTCCCTGCCTGATCCACGATCCCGCACGCCGGGCGCTCTACATGTTCAACCACCTCGAATATGACAGCGACACGCTCAAGCAGGAATATGACCGGGATGTCGAGGCCGGCGGTGCGATCAAGCTGCCGGTGAACTACTACCCCGGCAACGACCCCGAGAAGGCGCCGGAGAACCGCTGGCGGTCCCATGCCCACCTCTTGTTCGGCAACTGGATCAACGAGGTCTACCAGTCGACCCCGTTTGATCGGGCGCAGATCGGCGGGTAGACCACAGTCCTCTTGACTAGCGCGCAGCGTTAGCCCTGAGAAACACCTCGACATGGGGTAGGATGTGGTCCGTCAGCAGCATGGCCTGCCCGTGATCAAGACCCGGCAAACGTGCGAAGGTCGCATTGGGCAGTTCTGAGGCCGCGCGCTCGGAGGCGTCGGCTCTCGGGTCGTCACCGCCGACATAGATCAGGCATGGCATGGTCATCCCGGCAAGCACCGAAGCGATGGACGGACGTTCCGAAAGCACGGCGTGCACGGCCAGAAAGTCGTTTGCGAAGAGCGCATCCTGGTGGTCGCGCGAGAGCGTCGCTGCGGACACTCCGAAGAAGTCCAGAATCGCTGACCGGACCTGTGCCTGATCCTTACTGTCGCCGTCCACGGGCACCCGCAGATCTATTGCATAAGGGGTGCTGCCGCCGATGATGAATGCGCTCACGCGCTCTGGAGCGATGCCTGCCAGTTCGTACCCGATCCGCCCGCCGAGGGAATAGCCCCAGTAGATCGCTTGCTCGGCAGCGATGTCATCCAGAACGGCAAGCACATCTTCTGCGAGCCTTCGCCCCTCGTAAGCGGCGGGGTCGTGCGGCTTGTCACTTTGTCCGTGCCCGCGGGCATCCATGAGAATGAAGGAGAACTCGTCTTTCAGTTCATCAAGATATCCTGCGGCCTTCCACATGGCTCCGCGGCCCATGACACCATGGTGCATCAGGATCGGCGGCCCTCGCCCAACGACCTCATAGTGGATTGAGAGACCTTGAGATCGGACCACAGGCATCAGAACTCCCCACTCTCACCACGCGACGTAGATTTATCGGCCGTCGGGCAAAGCCTGCTTTCCGCTGCCTGAATCGGGTTCTCGCAGCGAAAGCCTGTCAAAGACATAGTCCCGATCCGCTCGTATCGGTAACCTCCTGTTAAGCCTGACGCAACGTCATGCTGACGTATGCGTAAATTCCGGCGCGCATGTGAGTCATGTCACATAGAATCACCCTCTGATTGCACATCCTTAGGCCATCGCAGCAACGAGGTTGCGATAGCCCGGGCGATCTGACCGCCGTCCGGGCACCATGCAGCGGGGCAGCACACGCGCCCCGGCCCGCAAACCGAAGAAGACAATTCAGCCTGCTGCCACCGGTGCGCTCCACCGGACAGGACAGCTTTGATTTGAGGAAAGACCGATGTCACGGACGAAACTGTTCAGGATACTCCCTGCCGCCGCGGCCGCCTTCTTCACCACGCAATCGGACGCCTTCGGGCACGAGGCCTGGCTGCTGACCCCCATGGAGGTCGAGGAGCTGTCCCGCGCCCCGATGCCCGGCGTCTTCACGGATCCTTACGTGCTGGGGCTCGGCGCGCTCGCTGCCGGCCTGGGCGCGATGGCGGCCCTGCAGATCGAACACAAGCACAGGCGCCGGGAGGAGCGATTGACCGCCCCGCTGGCAGAGATCACCGGTGGGCTTGCGCCTGTACTGGTGCGCGCCGGTCTGGCAGTCATGATGATACTCGGCGCGCTCGGCGGCCTGCCACGGGAGGGCACCGAGCCCTGGACGCAGCCGGTGCTCTTTGTGCCGGACATGCAGTTGACACTGCTCGGCGGCTGGGACTGGCTGGCGCCTGCGCAGATCATCCTCGGCACGTTGCTGGCCTTGGGGCTGGCCACCCGCGCGGCGGCGGTCGGGGTCATCGGATTGGCGGTGCTGGGTGCGTTTGCCTTTGGCGGACACTTCTGGGCCTATGCGCCGCACTTCGCGGCACCCGCACTGATCCTTGCCGTCTATGGCGGCGGTTGGCTGTCGGTTGACCGGGCGCTTGCCCTGCCGCCCGTGCCCGCCATTCCGGACGCAGCCCGAGTGCACGCCTGGCGCGTGGTCCTGGCGCTGGTTGGCGGCACATTCGTCTACCTCGGTATCACCTATAAGCTCTTCCAGCCCACGCTCCTGATCGCAATCCTGGATCACGGGGATTTCCCGACACTCGGCCTGCCCTTTGAGCTGGTGGCGCTTGTCATGACAGGCGTGGAGATCGTCGCCGGGTTGCTCTTGGCCATGGGGCGTCTGGTGCGCCCGGTGGCACTCTTCCTGATCGGGGCATTCAGCTTCTTCGCCGTGATGCTGGGTGAAACGCCGCTCTTCCACGCGAACCTCTACGCGACCGCGGCGATGCTGTTGATGGCGGGCGCCACGGCACCCCGGCCGCTGGAGCCCCGCACCCGTGCAGTTCTGAAGCTGGCGTGAGGGAGGCCAAGATGATCCGCATCTTCATCGACCGCCATTGGCATGGGTTCGTCATGGCCTGCGTGCTCGCCACCCTCGCAATCACGGCGCCGCACGTGAACGCCGCCGGCCAGCCGCCCTCGCAGGTTTTCGTGGAATGGCCGAAGGGGCGCCCTGCCCCCGAGGTCCGCCTGACTGCGGGCCAGTATGCGCAAGGTGGCTGGTATATCGACATCTCTGCAGACGGCTTCGTGTTCACGGATCTCTGCCAGAGCGTGGACGGGCCACAGACCATCGGCCACGCGCATGTCTATCAGGGACATGAGAAGATCGCGTCGGCCTTCCATCCCAGGGTCTCGCTGGGCGAGCTCGGCCCCGGAACGCACAACTTCTCGGCCATGCTGCGCGCACAGGATCACCGGGCGTTGATCGGGCCGGAGGGGCTTCTGAAAGCGGAGATTACCATCACGATCCCCGGTCATAGGGGATCGTGAGACACCGACGGGGATCAGCCCTCGGCGGTTTCTTCTTCGGGTTCAAACTCCAGCGCGACCCCGTTGATGCAGTACCTGAGCCCCGTGGGCCGCGGCCCGTCGGGGAAGACGTGCCCAAGATGCGCGTCACAACTGGCACAATGGACTTCGGTGCGGCGCATGAACCAACTGGTATCCACCGACTCGCCAACGGACTCGCCATCAATGGGCTGATAAAAGCTCGGCCACCCCGTCCCGCTGTCGAACTTGGCCCCCTGCTCGAACAGGGGTGCACCACAGCAAATGCAGCGGAACGTGCCTTGTGCTTTGGGGAAACTGTCACAGGTAAAGGCGCGTTCGGTACCGTGCTTTCGGGTCACACGATAGGCCTCCGGTGACAGCTGGGCCTTCCATTCGGCGTCGGTCTTCACAATCTTATCTGGCATGTTGGTCTCTCCGGGCGTTGTGACCAAGTTGAGTGCTGGATGTCACACAGGCGTAACTGGAGAGAGATATAGGGCTGGAAATTCAGTTCTGAACCGTGCAAGCGAACGGAACGGGAAGAGGCAGGAGCAATGATGCTGATTGGAAAGCGGTTTCAGGCACGCCTGGCCGAGACCGACGCAGATGTGCGGGCGTGCCAGCGGCTGCGCCACCGGGCCTTTCGCGAGGCGCGGGGGCTTGCGAGCGATGAGGGTCTCGGGCTCGATATCGATGAGTTCGACCCGCATTGCCGGCACATGATGGTCGAGGAGGTGCGCTCGGGCGATCTCGTCTGCGCGTTCCGGATGATGCCGCTGAACAACGGCTCAGAGATCTCGCGAAGCTATTCGGCCAAATATTACAATCTCGGCGCGCTGGAAGACTACCCCGGCAAGATGGTCGAGATGGGGCGATTTTGTCTGGCGCCCGGCCTCTCCGACCCCGCGATCATCCGGGTTGCCTGGGCGGCCATGACCCAGTTCGTCGATGATGAAGGGGTCGAGTTGCTCTTCGGCTGCTCCTCCTTCCACGGGGTTGATGCGGATGAATACATGGATGCGTTCGCGCTGCTGAAAGAAAGGCACCTCGCACCCAAGCGCTGGCTGCCGCGGGTCAAGGCACCCAAGGTTTTCCAGTATGCCCGCAGTCTTGGCCTCCGCCGCCCGAACATGAAGCTGGCACTCGGGCGGATGCCGCCGCTGCTGCGCACGTATCTCGTGATGGGTGGCTGGGTCTCGGACCACGCGGTGATCGATACGGATCTGAACACCCTGCATGTGTTCACGGGTGTCGAGATTTCCAGGGTGCCCGCGAAACGCGCGAAGGTGCTGCGCAGTCTCTGACCTCTTGCCAACGCGCGGGCTTGCTGTCTTCCTGTGGCAAAGCACAGGGGGCAGGCATGATTGATCTGAAAACAGTTCTCGACCCGGGCGCAGTGACGCCCGAGACGGCGGCCTTCAACGCGGAGCTTGAGGCGACACTGGCCGAGCTGCCGCGCATGAACACGTTCCCGCCGGAGGTCGTGCGCGCCGCGCGCGCCGAGGGCAAGGGCGCCCTGCCCCTGCTGGGTCCGCGCGAGGGCTCCGAGTGGGTTGAGATCCCCGGTGCGCCGGGCGGTCCCGGCCGCGTTCGGATTTCCGAACCTGACGGAGACCCGAAGGGCATCTACCTCCACATCCATGGCGGTGGCTGGACCATAGGTGCTGCGGACCAGTACGATGTCGTCAATCAGAGCTTGGCAAAGGATACAGGGCTGCGGGTGGTGTCCGTGGCCTATCGGCTCGCGCCAGAACACCCCTGGCCCGCGCAGCAGCTGGACTGCGTGGCTGCAGCGAAATGGGTGATGGAGACGACCGACCTGCCCGTGTTCATCGGCGGCGAGTCAGCAGGCGGGCACCTGACATCGGTCGTCGCGCTGGCGATGCGGCAGGCTGGGTTCGCGGATCGCATGCGCGGGTTGGTGATGAACTACGGCGTGTTCGATCTTCGCGGCACGCCCTCGGCGCGGAACTGGGGCGAGCGGTACTTGGTGCTGTCGACCCCGGTGATGGACTGGTTCTTCGATTTTGTGGACCCAAACGGAGAGGCGCGGCAGCGCGCGGATCTTTCGACCCTGCTGGCGGATCTCGATGGCATGCCACCGGCGCTCTTTCAGGTTGGAACCGAGGATCCACTGTTGGACGATACGCTGTTCATGGCACAGCGCTGGCAGGCGGCCGGCAACACGACGGAACTGGAAGTCTTCCCCGGCGGCGTCCATGCGTTCGATATGTTTCTCGATCTGGAGATCGCGAAGCAGGCGCATGCGAATGTGCGGCAGTTCACTAACCGCCTGTTACCCGCTGCCGCGTAGACACCGGCATGCGAGATTGGGGAAAAGCAAAGTTCCCCCTTCCTACCGCCCTATATTCTCCTGGAGGTTTCATTAAGCGGGCCTTAACGCGCGCAGCCGAGAGAGCGAAGCATGTGACGTTATCCCCATGTTTTCACAGATAATTCTAATCAAATTCTGCGGAAACAAACGACGTCAATCTCCGAGCGCCACGCCCTCTCGTCGCGGATCGGCCCCGCCACGCAAGCCGTCCTTTCTGATGTGGATCAGGTGCAGACCGGAGGTCATGTCCCGGACACCAACCTCGTGGCCGCGCTCCTTCAGGCCATCGACCACTGTGTCGCGCATCCCCGGTTCCAGCGCCACATTGCCCCTATTCCGTTGGGAGACGTGCGGAAGCGCCGCCGCCGCCGCCGGGTCAAGTGAAAAGCCGATCACGCCGATGACGCTCTGCGCCACGTATTCCGGGATGCGCGAACCACCCGGCGAGCCCGTCAACAACACCGGGTCCTCCCCGCGAAAGACGATGGTCGGCGCCATGGAAGAACGCGGTCGCTTTCCGGGGGCCACAGCATTGGCGATGGCCACGCCGTTTGGGGCCTCGGGGCGGAACGAAAAGTCCGTGAGCTGGTTGTTCAGGATGAAACCACCCGCCATGCGTCCCGATCCAAAAGCTGTTTCAATAGAGGCTGTTACGCTTATCGCCAGACCTTTCGCATCAACCACAGACAGATGCGTGGTCCCCGGGAGATCCTCCTGCAGGTCAGGTGCGTAGAGACGGCCCTCCCGCCAAGGTGGCTCCCCGGCCTCGGCCTTGCCCTTGGCCGCCGAGAAAGGGTGGATCAGCGCCGCGCGGCTATCCATATAGATCGGGTCTAGCAGCCCTTTGACAGGTACTTTCACGAAGTCCGAGTCGGCAAGGTAGCGTCCGCGATCCGCATAAGCGAGCCGTGACGCCTCGGCGAAAAGGTGCCAGAGTTGGGTGCCGTCCAGAACCAGTTCATCCGGCTTGAATCGGTCCAGCAGCATCAGGATCTGCCCGACCGTCGTCGCCCCGGAGGATGGAGGCCCCATCCCGCAGACCCGCGTGTCGAGGTAGGGATGACAGACAGCCGGGCGCTCGATGACCTTGTATGCCGAAAGATCCGCTGCGGACAACGCGCCCGGGAGCGGGGCGCGCGCAGTAGCCGCCGCCATCTGATCGGCGATTGGCCCGTGGTAGAAGGCGTCCGCCCCTTCGTTGGCGATGGTCTCGAGTGTTCTCGCCAATGCTGCTTGTTTCAGGAGAGAACCTTCCGGCAACGCGTTGCCTTCCGGCAGAAACACCGTTGCGACATCCGTCCCGGCCATACGTCCGCCGTAGGTCTCGAGCAGACCTGCAAGCCGAGGCGAGACAGGGAAGCCGTCGCGGGCCAGTCTGATCGCGGGTTGAAAGAGGTCCGCCCAAGGCAGCTTGCCATGGCGGTTGTGCAGGACCTCCATAAGCCGCACCAGACCCGGGGTCCCGATCGATCGCCCCGACCGCACCGCATCCCAGAAAGGCAGCGTATCGCCTTCCGCCATGAACATGTCCGGCGTGGCCCCTGCAGGCGCCGTCTCGCGCGCATCGAAAGAGGTCAGCCCGTCCGGCCCATGAACCAGCGCAAAGGCACCACCACCGACCCCACTGGACTGGGGCTCCACCACGTTCAGCGCCAGCAGCGTCGCGATTGTCGCATCCGCGGCCGAGCCACCCGCGCGGAGCATGTCGAGCCCCGCCTGGCTGGCCAGCGGGTTGGCGGCCACGACCATATGCCGCTCGGCTATGACGAGAGGCTTGGGCGCGAGGCCCGTCGCCGCCTCGGGATCCGCCTGGGTCTGGGCAAGTGCAGTCTGAGCAGTCAGGAACAGCGCGATCACGATCAAACGCATGGGGGCCTCCACGTTGTGACGTCTTGGCAGCATGCGGGATGCGAGGGCGATTCACCAGTCCCCGCTGTTGGGGGTTGGTGCTGGTTTACCTCCGTGCCTCGATCACCCAGGCTGAGGCCAGCAGGCGCACGGCCCCGTCCATCTCGTGGCGCGCAAGGCGCTGGCACAGAAATTCGCGTGCCTCTGCCTTTGCTTCCTCCGTCGCACCGCGCAGCCGCGCGGCCATCGGACCAATGCGCATCATGAAATCAGCGCTGCGCACCACTGGATTTGGGTCCTCGCCCTCCGAGATCTCGGCCATGAACTCGTGATCCTGCATACGGATGTCCCGAAAACCGGCCTGCTCCAGCAACGGTTGGAATACGCCCGGATCAGCCCAGGCAAACGGTCCGGGGCCAGGAGGAGGGGCTGCCGGAATGAGACCTTCGGCCGAAAACGTCATCGGCACGGACGCCCACTGGTTCCGCGCCGGCTCCCGCCACGCGACGAAAACCGCACGCGCGTCCGGGACAAGGGCGCCGGCAAGGTTCTGGAACGCCGCAGGCGGGTCATCAAAGAACATCGACCCAAACCGCGAATAGAGCGCGCCAGCAGGCGGGCCCAGATCCGCGCGTTCCGCATCCGCTTCCAGCAACGTGACGTTCGCGTACCCTTCGAGCCGATCTCTTGCAATCGCCAAAAGGTCAGGCGAGACATCCACGCCGGTCACGTGGCCTTCTTGTCCCACTGCTTTCGCGAGTTCTTCTGTGCTGGTCCCCGCACCACAGCCGACATCCAGCACGCGTTCGCCGGGACGCGCGCCCAGCGCCTGCAGCCCCGCCTCCCCTGCCGGGCCCAGCAGCCGTTCCAATGCCGCGCCGCGTCGGGCCCATTCAGCCCCGGTGCGCCCGATCCAGTCTTCGCGTGAGGCCACCGCCGCGCTCCGCCTTGCTCTTCTGAACCGCTACCCTAGGCTTCTCCGTCACAGAATTCCAGAGACGCGAAATGCTTGCAACCGACCCTTGTATCCACGCGCGACTGGCGCAGGCGAACACCTGGATCTTCGATCTGGACAATACGCTCTATCCGCCGTCGGATGATCTCTTCGGTCAGATCAACCGGCTGATGACTGCGTTCATTGTTCAGGAGGTGGGGGTCGACGAGGCGGAGGCGCACCGTCTGCGCGTGACCTATTGGGAGGAATATGGAAACACGTTGGCTGGTCTGGCGGCCCGCCATGATGTGTCGGCAGCCGACTTCCTCCGGGCGACGCATCAGTTGGACCTGTCGCATCTCCGCCAAGACCCGGCGCTGCGCGCGGCGATAGCTGCGCTGCCGGGTCGGTTGCTCGTCCACACCAACGGCCCGCGCGCGCATGCCGAGGCCGTGCTGGTCGCGCGCGGGCTCGACGGGTTGTTTCACCGGATAGTTGCCATTGAAGACAGCGGTCTGGTCCCGAAACCGCAATCACTGGCCTATGACGCATTCCTGGATCTGACCGGCGCCGAGCCGGAGCAGTGTGTCATGATCGAAGACCACGCCGACAACCTCTGCGAACCGCATCGACGCGGAATGGTCACCGTCTGGCTTGATCACGGCTCCGACACAACCAAGCCAGACCATGTTGATATCCAGACGCAGGACGTGCACCGCTTTCTGGAGGATCTGCACAACCTGTCTGCTCGCCAGTCTGGCTAACGTGATGCATAAGGCGGGACATGAACTCGTTCCCGGCTTGTTGACCTGACCTCAGATCTCCACCGACCCCATCACGTCCAGCACATGAACCGGCACCGGGTCCATCCCCTGCACAAAGTCATCGGCGCTCTGAGCCAGTAGCGGGAACGTCTTGTAATGTCCCGGAATTGCCGACTTCAGGTCGAAATACTTGCGGCACCCCCAGGCGGCCCGGGCGCCGTCCATGGTGAAGTGCCCGCCGATCGGGACCAGGGCGCAATCCGGCTGGTGCAGCTCCGCCATCCAGGCCCAGTCGGCCATGATGTCCGTATCGCCCATGGCATAAAGCGTCTTGCCGCCAGCCGAGATCATGAACCCGCATTCCTGACCCGTGTAGACCGTGCCGTCGGTGCCAGCGATGGAGGACGAGTGCGAGGCCGCGACCAGTGTCACCGCCACATCCCCGATCTGCACGGTGCCACCGCGGTTCAAGCCCGCACCTTCAACGCCATCTATGGCCGTGAACCAGTTGACCAGCTCGTACATGCCGTACAAGGGCGCGCCCGTCTCTTTGGCCAGGTCCACGCAGTCGGCGGTATGGTCATGGTGCCCGTGGGTCAGGAGAATAGCCATCGCGCCGTTCGTGGCCTCCCCCGCGCGGTCGGCCGGAAACACCGGGTTGCCGGTGATCCAGGGGTCCAGCAAAAGGACCTGCCCTGCCGCCTCAATCCGAAAGCTCCCATGTCCCATCCAAGTCACACGCATCGCCTGTCTCCCTTATGTCGCGTTCGCCAGATCATGCCGGGCCACGCGGAGGATTTCCAGCGGCCATCTCGACCTTGCCTGCGATGGACGCGCGCCCTATGACACCGCGACGAAAGCTCAGGGACACCCATGGCGCATTTGCTTGACACTGCAGATCCTGATTTTGCCGCGGCGTTTGACCGGTTGCTCGGCTTGCGCGAGACAGCGCAGCCTGCCGTGGATCAGGTCGTCTCCGGCATTCTGGCGGATGTCCGGGCGCGCGGCATTGCGCCGGTGCTGGAGCTGACGGAGAAATTCGATCGGCTTGCGCTGACGCCTGAGACGGTCGCGTTGTCGGAGGACGACATCGCGGCCGAGATCGCCAAGGTCCCGGACGCCGAGCGCGCGGCACTGGAGCAGGCCGCAGACCGCATACGTGCCTACCACGAGCGGCAACTGCCCGAGGATGCGAGCTGGACCGACGAGACGGGCACTCGGCTCGGCTGGCGGTGGACGCCAGTGGATCGCGCGGGGCTTTACGTGCCGGGCGGTCTGGCCAGCTACCCGTCCTCCGTCCTGATGAACGCCATCCCGGCGCAGGTCGCGGGCGTGCGGGATCTGGTCATCTGCGCGCCGACACCTGATGGCGAGCTTAACCCGCTTGTGGTGCTGGCGGCGCAATTGGGTGGCGTCTCGCGGATCTTCCGGGTCGGTGGCGCGCAGGCTGTGGCGGCGATGGCGTACGGCGCGGACCAGATCCCGGCAGTCGATGTCATCACCGGCCCCGGCAATGCCTACGTGGCCGAGGCCAAACGGCAGGTCTTCGGACGGGTCGGGATCGACATGATCGCGGGCCCATCCGAAGTGCTGATCATCGCGGAAAAGGACAACGACCCGGATTGGATCGCGCTCGATCTGATGGCGCAGGCGGAGCATGACGCGGACGCGCAGTCCGTCCTGATCACTGACGATGCAGGGTTTGCGCGGGCCGTCGCCGCTGCCGTGGACGCACGGTTGGAGACGCTGGAGCGCACGTCCATCGCGGGCGCCTCCTGGCGCGATTTCGGCGCGATTATCACTGTCGCAGACATGGCCGAGGCCCCTGCCCTGGCCAACCGCATCGCACCGGAGCATCTGGAGATCATGTGCGCCGACCCGGACGCGCTGATGGCCGAGATCCGCCATGCGGGCGCGATCTTCCTCGGCCAGTACACGCCCGAGGCCATCGGCGATTACGTGGGCGGACCGAACCATGTTCTGCCCACTGCAGGCTCTGCGCGGTTCTCGTCCGGCCTCTCGGTGCTGGATTTCATGAAACGCACGACCGTCTCCGCCGTCAGCCCGGAGGCGATGAAGGCCGTCGGCCCTGCCGCTGCCACCCTGGCCAGATCCGAGAGCCTGGAAGCCCATGCCCTGTCTGTCGAACGCCGACTGGAGGTTTTGAATTGACCGAGTTCGCGCCCACTGACCGGCTCACCGCCGTGAACCTGCTGGAAGACAAGCCGCGCGCACGCACGCCCGAGATCGAGCAGGAACTGAATGTCGCGATCTTCGATCTTGTCGAGGACAACCGGTTTCAGGTCTCGCCCCGCGAGGAGCAGTCGCCGCCTCCCGGACCATACAAGCTCGGCATCGGCATGGCCGAACGCATGCTCCAGATCGATGTGCGGACCGAGGCCGGGGAACAGGCGCTGGAACTCCATCTGTCGCTGTCGCCATTGCGCGGGATCATCAAGGACTATTTCGCGATCTGCGAGCAGTATTTCGATGCGGTGAAGAAGCTGCCCCCCTCGAAGATCGAGGCGATCGATATGGGTCGGCGGGGGCTGCACAACGAGGGGGCCGAGATCCTCTCGGAACGGCTCGACGGCAAGATCGCCACCGACCAGGAAACCGCACGGCGCCTCTTTACCGTGGTCTGCGCCCTGCAGTTCAGGGGCTGATCGGGTGAGCCTGCCGGGCTCGATCCTGTTCTGCTGCGACTACAACGCGGTCCGCTCTCCCATGGCGGAGGGCCTGATGAAGCAACTGCATGGTAACCGAGTGTTCGTCCAATCCGCGGGCGTCTTCGACGACATGGATGTGGACGGGTTCATGGTGACCGTCGCCGGGGAGATCGGCATCGACATCTCGCGCCACAATGCCCGAAGTTTCGACACGATGAAGAATTGGGGCGACGATCTGGACGCCTATGATCAGGTGATTGCGCTGTCACCCGCCGCGCAGCGCCACGCGCTGGAGCACACGCGGGATTTCCATGTCGAGGTCAGCTACTGGCCGACGCTCGACCCCACGGGGCTTGGGGAACGGCGGGAGGAGAAATTGGCGGCGTATCGCCAGACGCGGGACCAGTTGCTGGCCCGGATCCGCCAGACGTTTCCGCCCGAGGATTGATCAGAAATTCGAGGCGAACAGGTTCGCGCCGCCAATCGGCCCAATGGATGCCGATTGCAGCAGCGTCAGTGCCGCGGAGCCGGGCACCGATGTGCCGATAACGCCTTGCGCGATCTGACTGTTGGATACGAACCGATCCACGAACTGGGCCAACTTCGCCGGGTCCAGAAGCTCCGCTGGAGAGGAGATGTCCAATTGCGAGTCCGCACGCCGGATGATCTCGTCCACCTGCTGGTCGATATCGATGGCCGCAAACTCCGGCGGCAGGCTGAGCGCGCCCTCGACCACCTGGCGCAGCGGCGGTGAACCGATCAGCCGCAACCAGGCGTTCCTGGGGTCCGCCGTTGTGCTCACAATCTCAGTGGCTTCACGCCGAAAGTTCAGAACGAACCGCATGTCGATGTTCACATCGCCGACGGCCAGTTCGAATTGGCGTTCTCGGTAGTCCTGAAGGATGTTTGCCCGCACATCCGAGAGGATCAGCGTGCCCTCGCCATTGAAGTTCCCGAACCCCAGCGTGTCCGCCAGTTCCCGATACGCGGGCTCCACGAGACGGTTGGCGAAGGCATCGTTCTCGAGCGTGCCCTCTTCGATGACCTTGCGGATGAAGGCACCTTTGTTGAGGTCCTCGTCAAGGCCGAAGGCGCCGAGCACGACCGCCAGAATGCGCCGATCCGCCATGAGTTCGTCAACGGACGTGATGTCGGCCGCGTTCTCCTGGAAATAGGTGATCTCACGCTCAACATCCGGGCTCTTCAGAAAGGTTTCGAACTGCCGGTCATAGGTGCGGTCCAGAAACCGCAACCCCGCAACGCCGGCCAGCGGAAGAGCCGGAGCGATGGGCATTACTGAGCGTACCGGTTGGGCTGGGCGTTATGGACCGGCGTACCGGACAGCAACGCCTCCTCGATCGGAAGCAAGCGTCGCAGACAGCGCAGCACGGCGTAGAAATTATCATCGCGCAGGCCAGTCATGGCTTCGCCCAGATGCTCGCTGCCATCGACCCCATCCAGCGCATCGCTCAGTTGAGCAATCCCGGTGGTCAACTGCGCCTTCGCGTCATTCAGATCGGTCTCGCCGGCCACGGCGAGTTGGGCGATGTAGCAGACGCGTTTCACGGGCGTCGTGGCATCGTCAGGATGAATGGCGTCCCGCAGCCGCAGGATCTTGGCATCCGGCGTCTTGATGATAAGGCGGGCGTTCCGGTCGCCATTCTGCATGACGACCCCATTGACGAGGATCTGCTCGTGCGCCCGCAATTTCAGGATCAGGCCCGGCATCAGGGCGTTCCTTCTTCTTGGGGGGATTGGCGCAGGCCCTTCATGATCGAGGTGTTGATGTCGATCAAAGCAGACACATCCGCCTCCCCGCGCAGGACCTTGCTGGTATGCGCATTGGTGAACTCGAAGAGGTAAAGAAGCTGGGCCCGCAGTTGCGCGGGCAGGCCATTTTCATCGTCGACCACGTCAACCGCGAGAGTCCGCCAAAGCTCCAGATTGTCAGAGAGTGCCTCGGCAAGGTCCGGGAAGGACCCATCTGGCTGACTGGCCCGGTTCAGTCGTCCGGTCGTCTTGCTGAAGAGCTGATACTCGATACTGCGGGGCATGCCCGTCTTCCGGGTAGCCGCAACATATCCATTCTGCTGATACGCAAGCGCAGACATACGTGAACCTTTCAGGCCGGCGGAGACTTCATTCCGCCCAAAGTCGTATTCGGGAGACCGGGGCGGGTGAGAACCCGCCCCGAAGGAACGCTGTTACCGGAACAGCGCCAGGATGTTCTGCGGACCCTGGTTCGCAATCGACAGGGCCTGAACACCAAGCTGCTGCTGAACCTGCAGAGCCTGCAGACGGGCCGAGGCCTCTTCCAGGTCGGCGTCCACCAGCGCACCGATACCAGCCTTGAAGCTGTCGATCAGCGTGGTGGTGAACTCGTTCTGGATTTCGAGACGTTTCTCGACCGTACCGAGGGCCGCCTGAGCATTGACCGAGTTCTGGATCACGTTCTCGATCGTGCCCAGAGCCGTAGCAGCTCCACCGGCGGTCGTCACATCAACACCAGCCAAGCCGGCAAGGCCACCCGTACCGCGCGATGAACTGCTGTCAACGCGAACTTCCAACGTGCCGTTGTTGGTGATGTCGAGTGCTGTGCCGTTTGTCGCCACCGTGAAGTCAGTCGTATCGATACCAGCGTCGATCAGCGCAGTTCGCAGACCTGCCGCGACATCTTCACCGATATCACCAACACGCACAGTGTAGGCTGCGGTGATCGAACCAACGGTCACCTGGACACGGTCACCACCCAGGAGACCAACGGCGGCCGGGTTCGCAGCGTTTGCACTGTCGTTCGGATCAAGTGCGGCGCCACCACCCTGGACGTTGTCGATATCGACTGAGAATGTCGCTGTCGTTGCAACGACTTGGAACCCGGTGTTATCGAAACCACCCGACGTGCCACTTTGGTCGGTACCAGCGGCGTCACCCGCTGCGGTGATACCATTCACATCCAGGCCACCCACGGCGCTCAAGTTCGTGTTGGCAGTGTTCAGTGACACCTGGCCGGTAGTCACAGTACCGGAGGCATCACGGTTCAGCGACGACAGCACGTTGAACGCGGTCTGCGAGCCGTCGATCAGGTTCAGGCCGTTGAACTGAGCGGAGCCCACAATGCTGGTGATCTGGTCACGTAGCGATGCGACTTCGTTCTGCAACGCGTTCCGATCAACGTTCTCTTCGTTGGCGGCAACGATCTTGCCCTTAATCTCGCTCAGCAGGTTGCCGATCGAGTTGGCAGCGTTCGAAGCAACCGAAACGGTGGCCTCACCCAGGTTCAGCGACTCGTTCAGAGCCTTGAAGCCGGCGACGTCCGATTCCATGATCTTCGAGATGGCGAAGACGGCAGCACTATCCTTCGCATTCGCTACTTTCTTGCCGGTTGAGATCTGGTTGTTGACTTCAGCGAGGCTCTTGTTGGTCGACCGCAGGTTCTGCAGGGCAATCATCGCCGAGCTGTTGGTAAGTACGCTAGCACCCATTTGACATCATTCCTTTGTTACGCGCCGCGGTTCACGACACTGAGTACACGGGCCTCAGACAGGCCTGATTTGCAGGCGGGCTGCTGCCACCTGCAGGGAACGTGTCTTCTGACATTCATCCGGGAGAGTTCGTCTACCGGCTGCCTCGCGTTCGTCGAGGACATGCAGATCAAACCGCCAAACACTTATGTGCTGGTAAAGCCGCCTGACCGATTTCGAGACATTCGCTAGAAAGACTTGCCGCTGCCGATCATGTCGGCATGGCTGGCAATACGGCTGCCATCCTCGGCATAGGCGACAACGCCACGCATGGCCTGCTGGATGGCAC
>JBCDID010000013.1:0-19586 GCA_038749355.1 Pseudomonadota bacterium
AGGAAATGGTCTCGACCGCAAAGCGCATCGCGGATGAGGGCTTCCCGGTGATGCCGCACTTTGCCTCGCGCGGGATCAAGGACAAAGCGCAGCTGTCCGAATGGATCGCCATGTACCAGGGCGAGGCGGGCGTCGATCAGGCACTGCTGCTGGGCGGTGGATACGATGCGCCTGTGGGCGAGTTCGACAGTTCCATGGCGCTCATGGAAACGGGCCTTTTCGGCGACTTCAGGCGCCTCCACGTAGCGGGCCACCCGGAGGGCAACAAGGATATCGACCCGGACGGCTCGATGACCAACGTCTCCGATGCGCTGCGCTGGAAGCAGGCGTTCTCCGAGACCTCGGATGCCGAGATGGCAATTGCAACGCAGTTCCTCTTTGAGGCGGAGACGGCCATCTCCTGGGCCGACAGCCTGAAAGCCGAGGGCATCGACCTGCCCGTCCATATCGGGATCGCAGGTCCGGCCAAACTCCAGACCATGATCAAGTTCGCCCTGGCTTGCGGTGTCGGCCCGTCTCTTCGGGTGCTCCAGCGCCGCGCCATGGACGTGGCCAAGCTGTTGCTGCCCTTCGAGCCGACCGAGATCCTGACCGAGCTCGCCAAGCACAAGGCCGCGAACCCGGATCTGAACATCGCGCAGGTGCACTTCTTCCCGCTGGGCGGGATCAAGAAAACCGCCGAGTTCGTGGATCAGTACGGTCGCCCGGCCGGGTCCACGGCCGCCGCCATCGCCTGAACCCCTATACCCTTGCCTTTAGCCGTAGGGTGGGTCTAGACCCACCCGGTCTTCTCGCACATCCAACCGGAGCCCCGCATGACCCGAACCGTCATTGAGTCCAAAACGAAAACCGTGGTCATGGGGTTCGACGAGCCGTTCTGCGTGATTGGCGAGCGCATCAACCCGACGGGTCGCAAGAAGCTGGCAGCCGAGCTGGAAGCAGGCGATTTCTCGACGGTCGAGAAGGACGCGTTGGAGCAGGTCGCCTGCGGTGCGACGGTTCTGGACATCAACTCGGGCGCCGTGTTCTCGAACAAGATGGCCGAGGACCCGCGCTACGCCGACAACAACTTCGTCGAGCCGCCGCTGATGAAGGAGCTGGTGGAGCGCGTGCAGGCGCTGGTGGATGCGCCGCTCTGCATCGACAGTTCGGTTCCGGGCGCGCTGGAGAACGGGTTGCAGGCCGCCGAGGGGCGTCCGCTGCTGAACTCGGTGACCGGCGAGGAAGAGCGCCTCGAGATGGTGCTGCCGCTGGTGGCCAAGTACAATGTGCCCGTGGTGGCGATCTCGAATGATGACACTGGCATCTCCGAAGATCCGGACGTGCGCTTTGCTGTGGCAAAAAAGATCGTCGAGCGCGCGGCGGATCACGGTATCCCAGCCCACGACATCGTGGTCGATCCGCTGGTCATGCCCATTGGCGCCATGGCAACCGCGGGCCATCAGGTCTTCACGCTGGTGCGAAAACTGCGCGACGAGCTGGGCGTGAACACCACCTGCGGCGCCTCGAACATCTCGTTCGGACTGCCGAACCGACACGGCATCAACAATGCATTCCTGCCGATGGCCTATGCCGCAGGAATGACGTCTGCGATCATGAACCCGGTCGCGTTGGCTGTAAAACAATCGGCCTATGACGAGCGTCTGGCGGCTCTCTCGGCGCTGGGCGTGACCATCCCGGAAGGCACCGACAAGGACGCGCTGGTGCCGCTTTTGGGTCTGGGATCGACCAAGGGCACACCGTCCAAGGAGGTCGAAGCAATCAAGGCCGCTGATTTCCTTCTGAACCACGACGAGGGTGGGGCCGCCTGGATCTCCCACAACAAGCCGGCCGGCGGCGCAAAAGAAGGCGCGCGCGGAGGTCGTGAGGGTGGCCGGCGGCGTCGGCGCGCCTGATCAACAACCGCACGGGTGCATCAACGTCGCTATACGCGACGAAGGATGACACCCTACGCGGAGCCGCCGGCATCATTGCGTGTAGGGTGCATCCATGATGCACCAACTGGTCGGCGTCAGCCGAAATCACGACAGTCGTCGATGACCTTTCCATCATTGGGCAGCGAGCCAGGGGAGGCGAGTGTCACCTCACCGCGCAACTTCAACACGTCGCGGAGCGTTTCCGAAATGGCGGTCGTATCCACGGCCTCGGCCTCGACAGCCAGGGTCAAGGTATCCGCGTCCGCTTCCCGCCCAACCGTCAGCCGAGCCTTCGCGACTTCCGGATGGCGCTTCAGGACCTCGGCCACCTGCTCGGGCCGCACGAACATCCCGCGTACCTTGGTCGTCTGGTCTGCACGCCCCATCCAGCCCTTGATCAGCGGTCCGGTCCGCCCGCAGACCCGCTCCGCATCCGAGATCGCCGACATGTCACCGGTCGCAAATCTGACCAGCGGATAGTCTGCGTTCAGGAGCGTCACCAACACCTCGCCCACTTCACCATCCGGCACGGGGTCGCCAGTACCCGGACAAACGATCTCGAGGATTGCGCCCTCGTCCACGGCCATGTACGGCGTGGGCCCATCCGGCCCCAATGCCTCGTAGGCAATGGACCCCAGATCTGCCGTCCCATAGCCTTGCACGCAGGAAATGCCGTTCTCCTGGTAGAACGCCCAGATCTGCGGGAAGAGCGGTCCGCCGCCAACGATGGCCTTGGTGATCTTCAGTTCTCGGCCAAGTTCCGCTGCCTTCTCCATCAGAACCTTCAGGAAGTCGGGCGTACCGGCATAGGCCGTCACGCCCAGATCCGCTGCCGCAAGCGCCTGAGCCTCGGTATTGCCGACCCCGCCGGGCACCACGGTTGCGCCAAGCGCCCGCGCACCCGAATCGAACATCAGCCCCGCGGGCGTCAGATGATAGGCAAAACAGTTCAACACCACGTCCCCAGGTCGAAGTCCGCCAGCCCAAAGCGCCCGGGCAAAGCGCCACCAGTCGGGCGTGTCCATGCCGGGCTCGTAGATCGGGCCGGGAGACTGGAACATGTGGGTGAACTCTGCAGGTGCCCGGGTTGTGAGACCGCCGAATGGCGGATCGGACTTCTGCAGATCGACCAGTGCGGACTTGCGCAAAACCGGCACGCGCGCGAGGGCCGCGCGATCCGTCAGGGCCTCGGGATCGACCCCTTCCAGATGCCGCGCGAGCCCCTGGGCCTTGGGCAGCGCGTCCCTCAGCAGCGCCCGCAGGCATTCGAACTGGGACGCCTCCCGTGCAGACGGATCCCGAGTCTCTAGCTCGTCGTAATGCGCAGCCATGTTCCCCCCTTGGGCATTACCTTTTGCAGGGACCTTATTGGGCGCCGCCGCTGAGGACCAGAACGGAATCAGCCGCCCGGCACGGGACCTGCCGCCAGTCCGCGTCGGAACATCAGCGCCGCGAGGACCATGACCAATGCGGCCAGGAGAAAGGGGGCGCCGGGCAGGTAGAAACCAGGCGGCGTGCTGAAGATCGCAAAGACTTGCGTCATCAGGAGGGGGCTGATGACTGTGGTGACCGACTGGGCCGACGCGATGACGCCCTGTAGCTCTCCCTGAGCGTCGTCGGCCACGCGGTTCGACATAAGGCCCACAAGAGCGGGTTTGACAACATCACCCAACGCAATCAGCGGCAGCAAGGCGTAGAGCATCCAGCCCTGGGTGACCATCGCGATGGCCGTCAGCCCGATCATGTTGAAGAGAAACCCGAGATAGGCTGTTCTGACCTCCCCGAACCATTTCAGGAACACCCTGATCAGACCCATCTGCACGATCGCAAACCCGACACCGACCATCGCCAGGGACCAGCCGATCTGAGACGGTGACCAGTCGAACGCCTCCTTGGTGAAGTAGCTCCAGACCGACGGGTAGACTGTATGCGACAATGCGTAGAGGAAGGTCACGCCAACGAACCAGGCGACCATGGGAAGTTTCGCAAGCTGGCGGAGCGCACCGAGTGGATTGGCCCGCGCGAAATCCAGGCGCCGCCGCTTCTCGACCGAAAGAGATTCCGGCAGGAAGACAAAACCGTATGCGAGATTCAGGAACGCCAACGCCGAGGCCGCATAGAAGGGCGCGCGCGTGCCGAACTCGCCCATGACGCCACCGAGCACCGGCCCAAGCACAAATCCAACGCCGAAGCCGGCACCGACCAGCCCGAAGGCTGCGGCTCGGCCTTCCCGCGGCGTGACATCGGCGATATAGGCCGTCGCGGTGGAATGGGTCGCACCCGCAATCCCGGCGATGATCCGACCGATGAACAGAATCCAGAGCGTTGGCGCCATCGCCATCACCAGGTAGTCCACACCAAGGGTTGCCAGCGAGATCATCAGCACCGGCCTGCGCCCGTAGCGGTCCGACAAGGCCCCCAACAATGGCGCGAACATGAACTGCATCAACGCGTAGCTGAAGGCGAGATAACCACCCCAGCGCGCGGCCTCGCCGATGTCGGCGTTGGACAACTCCTGGAGGAGGTCGGGCATTACCGGGATAATGATCCCGATACCCATGGCATCTATGGCGACAGTGCCGAATACAAAGAAGGCCGGGCTTTTTCTGGGCGACATGGATTCGGTGCCTGACCCCATTGTTGCGGATCAGACTGCTATACAGCGCAATGGGTTGGCTGTCTTTGGTGAACCGTCATCTGCGCAAATCGCGAATTTCTGTCCCGATTCGCAAAGTTCTTTCGAAAACGCGCAAGGTGTTTATGGTGAAGTTATACCTCGACGTGTGTTGGTCACATTTCTGCCTCGTATGGCGCTAGACGTTTGATTCAATCGAAGGACCCCCGTGGGTGACGGGGGATGGACGGGAGCTGGAGAACGGACATGACTGACGTTTTGAAGATCGCCTTGGACCGGCGTGCTGAACTGCATGACGAGTTGGCCAAACTGGATGACTTCATCCGGATGGCCGAATCTCTGATCCGGCAGTCGCAGAAGCGCGCAATGGAGATGGACAACGACTCCGAAGAGGAGACGTTGACGCAACAACGCCCGGCCCGTGTGCCGGAGCCGGTGGTACGCCAGCAGGCGCGCCGTGGACCAGGTGAGGACGAGACCTCGGGCGCCAACCGGCCACAGGTCATCCGCCGCGCCTCCGGCGTCAGCGGCGTCTGAACCCGACCAAACCTGGCAATCGGGGATGCCTGCTCAGGCGGCATCCTCGTCATCGCCGCGGCCAACCAGGCGCAGCGCCTGGGCTGATATCCCGCGCGTGCTGCACCAGTGGATCAGCGCCTCCTCAGCGCCGTGGGTGACCCAGATCTCCCCTGCGCCCGTGGCGATGATAGTGTCGGTCAGATCGTCCCAGTCGGCATGATCGGAGATCACCAGCGCCAGCTCCGCGCCGCGCTGCTTGGCGCGTTGGCGCACCCGCATCCAGCCTGATGCAGCGACGGGCAGCATGTCCGACAATCGGCGTGCCCACCGGTCTGCCAGCGCGCCGGGGGGTGCGATCACCAGTTCCCCCGTCAGATCGAGCCCTTTCGCGGTCGCTTGAGCAAGGGGGGCCAGCGGCACACCCAGTTCTTCGTACAACGCGCACAACTTCTCCAACGCGCCGTGCAGATAGATCTTGCGCGCGTACCCTGCTGCCCTGAGTTCCGCGATCAACCGCTGCGCCTTGCCGAGCGCATAGGCCCCGACCGCGTGCGTCCGCTCCGGGAAGCGTGTGATGGACGCCAGCAGCCGCGCGATTTCGTCCTTCACCGGCGGATGCCGGAACACAGGCAAGCCGAACGTCGCCTCTGTTACGAACAGATCGCATGCGACCAACTCAAACGGCGCGCATGTCGGGTCCGCCTCACGCTTGTAGTCGCCCGAAACGACCGCCCTCGCGCCACCCGCCTCGATCACCACTTGCGCCGATCCCAGGACATGCCCCGCAGGCACCAGCGTGACCGTCACGTCGCCAACCTTCTGAGGCCTGTTGTAGGGCAGCGTTTCCACCCGCCCGAACGCATTGGCACCGTACCGAACGCCAGCAATACGGGCGGTTTCGGGTGTTGCAAGCAGCGCCTTGCTGCCGGGGCGACAGTGGTCCGCATGACCGTGGGTGACGATTGCACGTTCAACGGCGCGGCCAGGGTCCACGTGAAACCCTCCGGCCTCGCACCAGAGCCCGCCGTCGCGCGGGGTGATGAGGTCAGAGGCCTTCAATGGCCACGACACGCGACGGCGCACCGTCCGCACCCAGAAGGTTCAGAGGCAGTGCTGCGAGGAATGTCCGCGGCCCGGTCAGGGCGCGCGTGTTCACGAGGTACTCGATCAAAGTGATGTTGTTGCGAAGCAGCACATCATGGGAGACATGCTCGGGCATCGGACGCACCTCGCCATCCAGCAGCAGCCGGATCGTGTAGTCCTGCGGAAAGTCGAACGCGCAGGCAGTCGGTCCCCGTTCCAACAGCCAATCGCAGGCTGCACGCGAAAGATACGGCGCCTCGCGCCAGAACGCCTCCGTCTTCCAGTTGCGTTGTTCATCCCAGCAGGTGCGGAAAAGGGCGATCTCACCGGGTGCCAGATGGCCTGCCGCTTCCGCAATCCTCACCTCGGTGATTTCCTCGTTCGGCAGGATGTCGGAGAGGTCGATCACCGCAGCATGGCCAACCACACGGGCGAGATCCAGCGCCTCCAGCGTGTCCCCTTCCGGCACCATATGCCTTGGCGCGTCCATGTGGGTGAACCCGTGGCACGTGGTCTGAACCCAGGAAACCTCGAAAAGGTCCCCATCCTCGAAGCTCCCCTTCACGCCTCGCTCCACTGGCCAGCGGATATGGCCGGGTTCGATCGGCATACTGAGATCGATGATCTTCATGTCAGCCCCTCCAGCCGGTAGGTCTCAATTGCCGTGCCATGGAACAATGCAGACCGCTCGGTCAGGGTCAAATCCTGTGTCGCCGCATCGAACTCTGACCAGATGGTGCCGAACCCGGCGCAGAGGCTGTCCACCGGATAGTTCGACGCAAACATGCACCTGTTGGCCCCGAAGAGGTCGATCACGGTGCGGATGACGTCTCGGTTCGTGACTGGATCCCATCCGCCGCCAGCCAGTCCGAGACCCGAGATCTTCACGCGAACCTGTTCTACCGCCGCCAGACGGGCCATGGCTGCCCGCCACGCCGCAAGTCCTTCGTTCGAGCGATCTGCAGGCAGGCCCGCATGGTTGAGCACGATCATCGTGTCGGCGGCGCCCGCCAACGCGACTGCCTCATCCAGATGCCACCAAGGGGCCTGCAGTTCGAAATGCAGACCGCGCGCGGCCAATTGCCGGAACCCTGCGATGAACGCCGCATCCGTCATACCTCCGGGCGGCCCACCCGGCGCATTGTTTGACCGAGGCTTGTGCCGGACGGAACGAACACGTGGCATAGCGGCATAAGCCTCCAACACTGCATCCAGATCAGGTGCATCGAGCAAGGCCTGCGCCACATGGGCAGCCGGGCGATCGTCTTCCGCCAGCAACCACCGGGCCTCACCGAGTGGATCAGACGGATCCCACTCCCCCTCCATGGTGACGGATGCCATGATCTCCCAGCCCTCCAAGGCACGGTCATAGTCTGCCCAGAGGAACGGCTGTCGCAAGGCCGAGTAGTCTCCATAGCGAAACGGAATCGGCGTGACGGTCAGCCAGGGATGCGGGTTGGGACCGGGGTCCCAGATATGGTGGTGCGCATCGACAATCTTCATGCGAGCGAAACAGGGCTCCACTGCTGCCAGGGCCGCCGTGCCTCAATGGCGGCACCGATGCGCAGCGCTAACGGGTCATCGAATCGCGGCGTCACGATCTGAGCCGCCGTCGGCAGCCCAGAAGCCGTCATCCCCGAGGGCACCGACAGTGCCGGACACTGGCCGATCATGTTGAAGAGCGCCGTCATCTCGAGGCCGTGCAGGCGACCTTCGGCATCGATCGCTTCGAAATCCGCATCCGTTGTACTGTTGAGCGGTGCAGGCAGCGCCATGGTCGGGCAAAGCAACGCATGATGGTTGCCGAACACACCGCAAAGCTGATGCCACATGCGCGTACGTGCTTGATCGATCCGGGCGAAATCGACGGCGCCCATGGCGAGACCCGCGTCCAGCAGGCCGGCAACCTCCGGATCGAGCAGATCGCGCTTCTCGGGCAGCAGGTGGGCGAACGCGGCTGCAAGGTAGACCCCCCACCAATCATACCAGGCCTCGACCAGATCCACCGTCCAGCCCAGCGAGACGGGAACCACCTCCGCCCCTGCATCGCGAAGAGCATTGGCGGTTGCGTGCAGGTTGGCGAGGACCTCCGCATCCACGGCGTAGATATCGAGGTCCTCGGATACCCCGATGCGCAATCCGCTCAGGTCGGTATCGAACCTGTCCGGCAACGGGATGGGCAGGCGTTGGGAGGAAATGTCGGCCTCCAGAGGACCCTCGGCAACCCGCAGAAACAGCGCCGTATCATCGACCGTGCGTGCAAGCGGGCCGAAGTGGCTCATGTCGTCGTAGACGGTCGGCAGAATGTCCATCGGGATGCGGCCGAGGCTGGGTTTCAGGCCGACGCAGCCACAGAGTGCTGCCGGGATGCGAACGGAGCCGCCCATATCGGTGCCCTCCGCCAAAGCGACACAACCCGTGGTCACCGCCACGCCGGACCCGCCAGAGGATCCCCCCGGGCACCGTGTGGGGTCCCAGGGATTGCCCGTGACACCCCACATGGGCGAGCGTGTGAACGAGGAGTAGGCGAATTCCGGCGTCGTGGTCTTGGCAACGATGATCGCACCTGCCTCGCGGAACCGGCGCACGATTGCCGGGTCTTCGGTGACCTTTTCGCGGACAGCGGCAGAGCCGCGAGTGGTCACATGCCCCTTGGTCGGGGTGAACTCCTTGAACGCGACGGGTACGCCGTGGAGCGGTCCGACCGGTTCGGCATTCTCGGCGACGCGGGCGGCTGCGAGCGCCTCCTCCGCCAGGACCAGCGTGAAGGCGTTATAGAGCGGCTGGACCCTTTCGATCCGGTCCAGGGATGCGTTGACCAGATCGACAGGGGAAATTTCGCGTTCGCGGACCAAGCGCGCCTGCTCGGATGCGGACAGGGCGCAAAGATCCGTCATCGCCGGGAGTACTTTAGCAGGTGCGGCATTCGTGCAGAAAGATGCAGTTTGAGAAGAATCTTCATCACTTTGTCCCTAGCTCTCACCCGACCCTTAGGGAATGATTTACCATAACTCCCGTCACACTAAGGGGGGGCGGTGGAGGTTCATGCCCGGTGTTCAAATCGAACGCCTCTACGCCTCCGCCGGCGCGTCCCCAGGCAAATAGACAACCAGCACGCAGCCGTTTTTGGTCGACGAGTTGTGCTCGGTGCCATCGCGCAACCAGACCAGATCGCCAGGTCCGTACTCGTAGCCGTCATGGTCCGTCAGATCGCCTTCGATCACGAAGAACTCCTCGTCACCGGCATGGCGGTGCGCCACCGTGACGTCGCCCGGAGCCATGCGGTAGACATGAAACCCGTAACCACGATTGTTGTTGGGATTGACCTGCAACACCTCGCCGTCCGTCGTCCCGTCCTTGGCGATGAAGGGCACGAACCCGGCGGTGTTCAGGTTCGCCACGCATCGGTCTTCATTCGCGATCGGTTTCATGTGTATTCCCCCCAAGTCTGTTGAAGGACGGTTCCGGACATAACCTAGCGTGAGAGCAGGCGTCCTGCCATCCAGTGATAGAAATCCCAGATGCACCCCTCATAGTCTGCCGGGGCAAGCGGCCCCGCCGTCGCATATCGCGAGCGCAGCCCTCGCTGCATATCCTCGATCTGCGGCTTGTCCTCGGCATTGAACGAAGCCGCGAAGTCCCATCTGTACTGCGCAGCCTCCGGATCCATCCCCGCCCGAGTCGCCACGTCCCACATCACCCGGACCCGGTCCGGCCCGTCCGGCTGCAGGCTCATGGTCGTGGCCGAGTTCGGACCCAGTCCCACAACGAAGGCCGGGTAGACCCAGAACATCATGGCCAGACGGCACTCCTCCTCGGTCATGTCCGGGTGGACCTCTGTCCGCCCCTCGAACGCAGGGTTGAAATGCGCCTTGTAGGCCGTCCATGCGGCCCCGCCCGGTACCTTCTCGCAGAGCTTCGTCGGAGTCATTGGATGCAGAGTCTTCAGATGGACGGGCGTCAGGTGATACCCCTCCATGAAGTTCTCCGCGAGGCCCTTCCAATTGACATCCCAGGTCTCATGCACCGGATTGTGAGCGCGCATCTCCTCCGGGTGGTAGTTGCGCACGTAAGGGTCGAGATCCGCGAGCTGATCTGCCAGGGAAGGCGCCGTCCCGTCGAGATTGACGAAGATCCAGCCCATCCAGACTTCGGACCTGAAGACATGGAGGTTGCACTCAGACAGGTCGCCCTCAATCAGGGGCGCCCGCACGAGACCGCCGTCCAACCCATACGTCCACGCGTGATAGGGACAGGTAAATTTCTTGGCCTCCCCCCGGCCTTCGATCAGGCGGGACCCGCGGTGCCGGCAGACATTGGCGAGCACCTTCACCTCGCCGCTCTTGTCGCGCGTGACGATCAGCGGCTCCTCCATCATCTCGATGGTGTAGTAGTCGCCGATCTTGGCAACCTCGTCCGCGCGCCCGACACAGAGCCAGCCCGACAGGAACACGGGCTCGATCTCGGCTGCGAGCACGTCCGGCGAGGTGTAGAACGCTGGCGGCATCGCACGCCGGTTGGCATCGTCCAACGCCCCCAGTTCGTCGGCGATCTCCGGCGGCACGCCTGCACGTACATCAAGCATCCTCAAAACCCTCCAGCACGTTGACAGTGTTCACACCGATTTCTGCGACCGCATAACCGCCTTCCATCACGAAGAGCGTCGGCAGGTCGAGGGCCGCAATCCGCGCGCCATAGGTCCGGAAGTCCGCGCTCTCCAACCGAAAGAAACTGATGGGATCGTCCTTGTAGGTGTCCACGCCGAGCGAGATTACCAGCGCATCGGGCGCAAAGGTTTGGATCCTGGAGCAGGCATCCTCCAGGGCCTCTGCCCAGCGGTCGAACGGACATCCCTCCGGCAGCGGATAGTTCACGTTGAAGCCTTCACCCGCACACGCGCCGGTCTCGTCCGCACCGCCGAGATAGTACGGAAAAGCATCATGCGGATCGCCGTGGAGCGACAGAAACATCACGTCGGCCCGGTCATAGAAGATCGCCTGCGTGCCGTTGCCGTGGTGGAAGTCGACGTCCAGCACAGCGACCCGCTCGGCTCCCGCGTCGCGGAACGCCTGTGCTGCGATGGCCGCGTTGTTGAGGAAACAGTAGCCGCCAAACATGTCCTGTGCTGCGTGGTGCCCCGGTGGACGGCAAAGCGCGAAGGCCGCGCGTTCGCCACCGCTGACCAGCGCCTGGCCTGTCAACGCCACATCGGCTGCCGCTGCCGCGGCCTTCCAGGTGCCTTCGGTGATCGCGGTCTCTGACGCGAGGCAATAGTAGCCGATCTTGCCGTCAATGTTGCGCGGTGGCGTTGCGCGTGGCATCCGGCGCGACGGCCAGCAAGTGGCTATCGCCTCGCCCTCGAAGCCTTCGGCCTGCCACTCGGACCAACAGGACTGCAGGAACGCGATGTAGTCCGCGTCATGGATGGCCAGCACCGGGGCGAGACCATAGGCCTCCGGCGCCAGGACCTCGCCCAGACCCCGGTCACGGAGGCGTTCGAGGATGTAGACCGCCCTGACCGGACATTCGAACGGGGCCACCAGCTTGCCGCCATAGAGCTCAGTCCGGGCGTCCCGCAATCTGTGCTTGTCCGTGTAGACGGTCTTCATGGCCATTCCCTGTTGCGCTTGCGCGCTTCGGTGCATCATGGATGCACCCTACGCGTTCCCCTGTCGAGCCTGATCGCGACAGATCACGGCGCAAGCGATGGCCTTTCAGGGCGATATGGCGCGAGGCGCGGATCCTTTTGGCCGCCGATCTCGCGCGCGACCATCTCGGCAATCACCGGTGCCAGCGTCATGCCGGAATGGGTGCAGATCACGTAGAGACCCTGTGGGCCGAGCGGGCCAATCGCGGGACGGCCATCCGCGGGCATCGGCCTTTCGCGGACGGTGATACGCTCAACCTCACAGCCCGCAGCCGACGGGATGATCTCGCCGAGCTTGCGGACCAGCGCACGCGCGAATGCGTCCGGATCGCCGAAATCCTCGCCGCCGCCAAAATCCGCCCCGATCAGGAAACGGCCATCCTCCCCTTGCCAGCCGTGCAGGCCCTCTGTTGCCAGCATGGCATGCGTCTTGGCGTTAGGAGCAGGAGATGTCGTGACTAAAAGCCCCGGCTTGTTGTCCATGGCAATGCCGAAACCGTGAGGCTCCAAGATGCGCGGGATTTTGATCCCAGCGGCGACGACCACATGGTCAGCGCGCTCAACACCGGCGGAAGAACGAATGCCGGTAACGACACCGGACTGCACTTCGGCTCCAACCACATCCAATCCGACGAACTCTGCCCCAGCGTACCGAGCGCTGTCCAGAAACCACGCCGTGATGGCTTGCGGATCGCCATATCCGTCGCCACGACAGGCCAGAGCCTGCGCCGGCGGGGCGGGCACATGCGGTTCCTCGGCCAGATGCTCCGACGGGCCAAGGATATCGGCAGGCAGGCCAAGCTCCTGCTGAGAGGCATGGATGGCGTGCAGATCGAAATGCTCCTGCTCCCAAAGGATCGCGCCATCGAACTCGATCGGCAGATCGGGGGTCTCGGCCTTGAGGCGGCCCCAAATCTTCAGACTGTCATGGCGCAGCCGGTTGTAGACCGGGTCCTGGGCGAAGCTCGCGTTCAGCCAAGCGAGTGAGCCCGAAGACGCAGCACTGCCAGGGTTCGGGTCGTAGATGCGCACTTTGTGACCCGACTCGGCCAGCCGCCAGGCAATCGCCGAGCCCAGCACCCCGGCCCCGACGACAGCAACCCTACTCATCGCCGGGGACCCCGTAGGAGGGCGCATCGGCAGGGTTCAGCGCGCGCGTCACGTAGGCGTCGAGTTGCGGTTTGTAGACCTCCCACGCGCGTGCAATGTCTTCGATGGGGCAGGCTTCCGTCCAGTCGCAACGCAGATCGGCCACAGGCCAGGAGACCTCACGCACCAGCTTCACGCCTGCCGAGTGCACGGAGCCCGCTTCGCCGCCTGCCGCCAGTGCCGCACGCATGACGGAGATCAACCGGTCGCCGAGATGGCCTTCAGACGCCAGGAACGCGTCGACCATAGCCTGAGGCACGCCCGCATTGGCCAAGAGGTTCCCGCCACAAGCTACGTTGTCGGCGCGCGCATCCGTCCAGATGCCCAGAGAGTTCGGTCCTGAATGTATCGCGGTTCCACCCCCCGCGTCCACAGCCAGAACCTGCCGGTATTCGGGGTATGGTGAAGTACGCGCGATGATCGCGATGGCCTCAGTCGCGCTTGCGCCTGCCGCCATCAGGTCCAGCGCACGTGGGCCGAGCCTCGGGTCCGTCACGTTCTGGCTGGCGACAGCCCCAACCCCGGCGCGGGCATGGGCACAGCGGGCCGCGACAGCGGGCGAGGAAGACGACACGGCGACGCCGAACATGCCCGTCTCGGCACATCGTGCGACTATGGAGAAGGTCATGTGGCCCCCCGGTCAGATAAGGGTCCAACTGGGCTGGGAAAGTTGACCTCTGTCAACCCGCTTGGACGGGCAACGGTGAATCAACATCGTGGCAAGCACGATGAAGGATGCACCCTACGCGGCTGGCGCGAAGGCTACGTGTAGGGTGCATCCATGATGCACCCTTGTCCCGTCAATCAGGGATCACCGCTGTTGCATCGATCTCGACCAGCCATTCGGGTCGGGCAAGCGCGACCACGACCAGCCCGGTGCAGACCGGGTGCACCCCATGAATATACTCTCCCATCACACGGTAAACCGTCTCCCGGTGCCGGACATCCGTCAGATAGACGACCAGCTTGCAGAGATGCGCCATCTCGCCGCCTGCCTCCTCGATCAGTTGGCGGATGTTCTGCATGACCTTGTGAGCCTGTGCTTCGGGATCGCCGACTCCGACATTGGCACCACCGTCGAGCTCCTGCGGACATTGCCCGCGCAGGAACACCGTACAGCCCCGTGCGACCACGGCCTGCGAGAGATCATTGTCGAGGTTCTGTTCCGGGTAGGTGTCCTTGGTGTTGAACGGGCGGATACGTGTATGGGTCATGAAGGGTCAACTCCAAAGGCATGGCGGCAGAGCCTGGCGAACCGGTCGGCCATGGGGCTGAGCGCCTGCCCGACCCGGCGCACCAGGACTAGGCGGCTGGCAGGAGCCTCCCAGGCCAGCGGCCGTGTCACGAGGCCAAGTCCCTCGTAGCTGACCTCCGAGACTGGGCGGCTGGCAAGGATAGCGTAGCCCAGACCCGCGGCCACCATTCCGCGGACGGTCTCGATCACACCGGACTGCCAGGCGATCTTCGGCTCGACCCCTTCCTTGCGCAGAAGCGAGAGGAAGTAGTCCGGGCTCGGCGGGGTGGACAGCAGCACCATGGGCAGATCCGCCAGATCGGCGGCGGCGATGGTGTCCTGCGCGGCCAAAGGATGATCTTCCTGCAGCAACACATAGGGCTTCCGCGCGACCAGCATCTCGGATTCGAGACCGTCTGGCAGGACCGAATCTCCATACATCAGGGCAATCTCCGCCTCGCCGGAGAGAAGCGCCCCTGCAATGCGCGACTGGTCGCCCTCGGTCAGGGTCACCTCGGCCTCAGGCGCTTCGTCCACCAGACGGCGCAAGAGCCCCGGCAGGGTGAACGCGCTGATGGTGTAGAAGCAGGCGAGGCGCAGGTGATTGGCCTCCCGGGCACGGCCCGCGCCGATACTGGCAGGAGTCTCGATCCGCGAGGCGGCCCCGTAGGCGCGGCGCGCATAGATCAGCGGCGAGCCGTGGCTGGCCATGTAGATATCCTGCACCTCGCCAAAGAAGACGTGGTGCGTTCCGACCAATTCGGAGGACACGACGCGGCAATCGAACGCCACCAGCGGATCCACGACTCGGGGCGCACCGGTCATCATGGGCACCCATTCGGCACAGTCGAACTTGTCGGATAACTGATCCCGGAACCTACCCGCGAAGGCGTCGGAGATGTAGGCCTGATCATCCCGGAGCACGTTCACGCAAAAGACCTGGTTCTCTAGAATGATGGGCGCTGCACTGCCCTCTCGGTGAGCGCAGACCAGTAGGGTAGGCTTCGGTGTGTCGGCACTGACCGAGGACATGGCGGACACCGTGATTCCGCCGCGCCCAGCAGCACCATCGGTGGTCACGACGTTCACAGTGGCCGCAAGATGGCTCATCCCGGCCAGAAAGCGGGCCCGCAGGTCAGGATCAGGGTTCGTCATTGCCCGGCGCTCCGAGTTCTCGGGGATGCACAACGCATGCCAAGCCACCCGAGCATGGTCAAGCCCAACAAATCTTTACGAATGTGCTTGAAATCCGGCCCAGTTTCCACCATGTCGGCCTCGCTACGTTACCAAGATCGACCCTGTCTGCCACTGTCCTACGCATTGCAGCTAATCGAATTTGCTCTGACTGCGCCGAGACCGCCGCATCCTGCGGGCGGTGACACTGACAGGAGACATCACGATGGCCACTGGCACCGTGAAATGGTTCAACACCGACAAGGGCTATGGTTTCATCCAACCCGACGAAGGCGGCAAGGACGTGTTCGTGCACATCTCTGCGGTCCAGCGTTCCGGTCTGACCGGGCTCGCTGACAACCAGAAAGTCGAGTACGAGCTGGAAGAAGGCCGCGACGGACGCCAGTCCGCGAGCAATCTGCAACTGCTTTGAGGCCCGGATACAAGGCGCGGGGTTCCGCAAAGAAGTGCGGGCGCTTTTGGTTTGACGCTTTCAGCCGGCGTTCGTGAGCACGCGTTCACGCCGACATTCGAGCGCCGCTTTCGTTGATGTGTAAGCCTCTCGCCAGTGTGGCGACGACTTGCTGGCGATTCCGGCTTTTGGGGGGCCATTCGGCCCCTCGCACCTTGCAGCGTCTGGCTCCCGTTCGGACAGACACTGTAGCGCGCGAAAGCGCGACCTGAGCGCTGCGGTGGAGAGATCGGCAAGTTCCTGCGGCGTAAGTAGGGGCAGGATGCCAGGTCGGCGGCGGTGCGTTGGGAAGGAAGGGGCCATGCCCGATCTTCCCGTCTGATGGTTATCAGAAAGTTAATAGGAACCGGTCAGAACACGTCGAAGAGCGCGTAATCTTCGGCATAGACAGCATCGATCCGCGACCGGTCTTCCGTGGTGACCGCAGGTTTAGGAAGGCTGTCCTTCGATCTGTTCCTGTGCCCGAGCGGCGCCGAGACCCCGGCGCGCTGCTGCACCTCGGACCACTCCGCGGCAAGCCGCGAGAACGGGACCACATGATCCACCAGCAGCCGGTCGGTCCCTGGCTCGCAAAGAAACACCTTCTGGCTTCGGAAAAAGTAATTCTGCTCGGCCACGAGCACGGGCAACCTCTCCGCCACGAACGCGTCGAAGGCCATCTTCCCGCCCAGATATCGCCAGGCAGACACAACCCGTTCAATGGGATCGCGCACTATGGCAAACTTGTAGAAACTCTCGAACATCTCCCGCGGGCAGAAGTTCAGCGCGACGTATTCATGGGCGGTCAGATGGGCCAACCGCTCAGGAAACGTCTTCGGCCAACTCTGCGGCCGCTGCATGCAGCCCAGCAAATGCCTGTGCTTGCCCCAGTCCAGCCCAAGCCCCGCGCAGAACGCAGCCTCCACCGACTGCCCCGCGCATTTCGGCACGTGCACGAACAGCGTGCGGTGCGGTAGCGAGATCAAGCGGTTCAGCCCACCCGATCGGCCAGATAGGTCGCGAAATCGTAGATCGGGCGTTCCAGGTGGGAGAGATGCCCGGGCCGCGCGGCCTCGGAACAAAGACCCCGGTAGACCCGCTCGGTGCACTCCTGATCCTCGACCTGCACGTCATCCAGCAGGTTCTTGGCCTGCTGGAACAGCCCCTCGGCCTCCGGATCGTTCATGAAATCCGGGCTCATGCCGCCGCCATAGGTGATGTGCACATGGTCGACCCCGTGCGGATGCAGGCTGAGATACCAGAAATAGCCGGGCGTCAGGGTGATCAGCAGGCTTGGATAGATCGCCAGCAGGATCGTCGTGCGCCGCCAGTCGCCAGTTAGTCGGGTGTTGTCGGGGTGGGCGACGGCCAGTTTGAAGGACGCATCCTTCAGGATGTAGTGGTAGTTGAAGGTCGGCAGGCCCGGCGGGCAGTCCATCTCCTCCAACTTCGACACCCCGCCAACCGTGCCCGCATGGCAGACCGGCAGGTGGTAGCTTTCCATGAAGTTCTCGGCCAGCACCTTCCAGTTGGTGTTCCAGACATGGGTCTCATGGAACAACGAGGTATAGGCGGACATATCGAAATCGCCGACCATATCGGTGACTTCGGCAAAGTGCGCCGCAGGCTCCGGCGCGTCCGGGTTGAGCGAGATCAGGATAAAGCCTTGCCAGTCCACGCAGCGCACAGCGGGGAGGCAATAGTCGTTGCGGTCGAAGCCCGTGTTCAGGCCCATGCCGGGCGCCCCGCGCAACGTGCCGTCCAGCGAATAGACCCAGCCGTGATAGGGGCAGGTCAAGGTCGATGTCCTGCCGGACCCATGCATGATGGTGGACATCCGGTGCAGGCAGACATTGGACATTGCACGCAGATCGCCCTCGCGGTCCCGGACCACCAGCACCGGCTGCCCGGCGAGCTCATAGGTCAGGTACTCACCGGGTTTCGAAAGCTGATCCGCCCGGCCCACGCAAACCCATTCCTTGCAGAAGATCTCGGAGAGCTCGCGACCGAGGAAGGCCTCAGAGGTGTACGCCGATTTCGGGATCGCCGTCGAAGTCTCGAATGGCGTCGCCACCATGGCCTTCAACTCGGCAATAGGGTCCAGGGTTGCGTGCATGTTCATGTGGCTACCTCCTGCCAGCGCAAATTGACGCCGGGGCCGCCCCGCGTCAAGCGAGCTTGCAAGGGGCTAAGGCGGGCACTACCCAAGCGAAAACACGTTGGAGGACAGCATGGAATTCCTAACCGACCCGTTTCTCGTCGATGCCAACAAGTTTGACGGAGCCGTTTTGGTCACCGGTGCTGGCGGTTGCATCGGGGCATGGGTGCTGGGGATCTTGACCCGCTCAGGCGTGCCGGTGGTGGGGATGGACCTGCACGACGACCGCCGCCGTCCCGCGCTGATCCTCGGCGAGGACGGGGCCGCGGGCCTGACATGGGAGACCGGCGACATCGCCGATGCCGAGGGGTTGGAAGCCGCCATCGCCCGTCACAACGTCCGCGCCATCGTGCACATGGCGGGCCTTCAAGTGCCATTCTGCAAGGCCAACCCCGCCGCTGGCGCGCGCGTCAATGTCGAGGGCACGGTCAACGTGCTGCAAGCCGCGCGCAATGCGGGGATCAAGCGAACCGTCTACACGTCCTCGGTCGCGGCCTACGGGATGCCGCCGGGCGGCGAGTATCTCGCGACCCTTTACGGCGTCTACAAGAAGGCGAACGAGTGGACCGGGGCGGTCTATTGGCAGGACTGGCAGGTGCCCTCCATCGGCATTCGCCCGAACGTAGTTTACGGGGTGGCACGCGATCAGGGGATGAGCTCGAAATGCACGGTGGCAATCCATGCGGCCTGCGCGGGCGTCCCGTACGAGGTGCCATTCGCGGGTGCTGTGTCCTGGCTATATGCCGGGGAAGCCGCAGCGGCCATGATTGCCTGCGTGTCCACGGACCAGACCGGCGCGCCCGTCTTCGACCTGAACGGGTCCTGCGAGACAGTGGAGAACGGACTGGATGTTCTTCGGTCACTGGCTCCCGGGGCGGAAGTCTCCTGCACCGGCTCACCCTTCCCCTTCCCCCCGGAGCTGGACGACGGCCCGCTGCGGAGCGCCGTGCCGGACTACCCCTCGATCACCGTGCCAGACGGGATCGCGATGACCCACCGGGCGTTCACGCAACTGGTTGCGGACGGGCGGCTGGACCCCGCGCTCATCACCTGACTGCGACAGTCCGGCATAATTTCACGTATTCTTGTCGTTAATTGACCTGAAACTGCCCCGTCCGGCTGGTTAGGCTTTGCAGATTGAAGACCGGGCTCGAGAGAAGTCCGGCCAAAATCAAAGGGAACGCCCGCGCGCGGGTCGGAAACGCAAATGCTGGATGAACCATCCGCCGGACCGCCTGAACTGCCAGTCCTGAACATGTCCAATCGCCTGCGCCGGTCGCCTCTGTTCGATCGCGTGAAGGGCGCGGGCGCGCGGTTGCCGATCGCCGACTCGAAGGTGCTGAAGCTGCCGAACTCGGGCAAGCGCCATCCGCTCACGCACCTCGAGCGAGGGGTGCTGTCGTTCTTGTGCGCGGGCGGCACGTCGATACCCGCCGATGACGCGGGGCGGTTCGCGATGCTCGGCACGTCGCTGGCGCGTGAGGCGTGGTACGCCGGCGACGCGTCGCCGGTGCCCGCGGCGTGCGACGCGGATCGGCTGGGCATCGACGCGAACCTGCTCGCGGCGTGCCTGCGTGACGCGGGGGTTGGCGTCGAGCATCTGGCGTGTGTGGCTGTTGCC